>JAQXRL010000307.1 GCA_029218505.1 Eubacteriales bacterium
ACGGCAAACTCCGTGTCCATGCAGCCGTTCTGATAGAAGTATTGCATCAGTTCCAGCGCTTCCTGGAATCTGGGATGCTTGATGATACTCTTGCAAACGCCCGCTTCTTCGTCATAGTACATGGAACCCCAGTTTTGGACAGGAATGCCATAGGCGGTGAAGATCGGGGCAAACATGCCAACAGAGGAATCCTCAGCGCAGAAACCGAAGGTGTCGTCCTTGCCGTCCTGGTCAGGGTCGCCATGGGTAAAGTCGTACATCAGCTGCTTGAACTCGTCAATGGGCATTTCGATGACGGATTCATCGCCCACTTCATAGCCCAGATTCCGCATCCAGTCCCGGCGAACCGACATACACCAGGGATAGCTCATTTGTCTTGGGAGCGCATATACACTGCCATTGGCATTCACGCCAAACTCCAGGCGAGCCGTGCCATCCGCCAGAATGTTCTGACCGTACTCCTCCAGATAGGGAGCCATATCCAGCAACGCGCCATAGCCAATCAATTCCGTGGCCACAACCGTATCCGTCGCAAAGATGTCCGGCAGGTCGCCGGAAGCGATGCGCGCGCTCAGCTTTGTGGCTGCTTCGGTAACCGGCACATAGATGGGCTGCAAATCCACCCCGGAAGCCTCGCGAATTGCCTGTACAATGGGCGCATCCTCCGGCGGATTTGCCGCATCCAGGGAAACCAGCATGGTGATGACGGGCATTTCCTCTTCTGCGGTTGCCGCAAATACGGGCACCAGCAGCGCGATTGCCAGGAGAACCGTGAGTACCTTGTTCAATACCTTCATGGAATGAACCTCCTTCATTTATCTACAGGCGATGCCCTCGCCCGTGATTCAGCCTTTGACGGATCCCACCACGAGACCCTTGACATAGTATTTTTGCAGCATGGGATAGACGATCAGCACCGGAATGACCGACACCGCCACGCAGCCCATGCGGATGGTTTCATTGGACAAAGCAGCGTTGGTCGCCGTGTCCACCACGTTCGAGGAATCTGCCGACGCGCTCTGAATCAGCGTGCGCAAAAACGCCTGCAGCGTCAAAAGCGAAGTGTCGTCAATATACAAGACGCAGTCAAAATAAGAATTCCAATATCCCACCCCATAGAACATGGCCTGCACCGCCAGCGCCGGCAGCGACACCGGCAGAATGATCTGGACAAGAATTCGAAACGGCGACGCGCCGTCAATGCTGGCCGATTCCTCCAATTCCCCGGGGATCCCCATGAAAAAGCTCCTCATGATCAGCACGTTGTATGCGCTGATCATCGCAGGCAAAATCAACGCCCAGCGGGAATTCAACAGATGCAATTCCTTCATCAACAGATAATTGGGAATCATTCCTCCGTTAAACAGCATTGTAAAGAACAGCATCATGGACACAAATTTTCTTCCCCGCAGCCTTTTTACCGACAGCGGATAGGCCAGCATGGCGGTCATCGCCACCGCCGAAACCGTCCCGATACCCGTGACATAAATGGAATTCAGATAACTGCTCCACAACTGTTTCAATCCCAGCAACCGGCGGAATACCGTGAGAGAAGGCTGCAACGGCCACAACAATACCTTGCCCGCCAAAGCCGCCGTGGAATCGCTGAGCGCATAGATCATTACATACCAGAACGGATATACCGTCACCAGCGTAACAAACGCAATAAATGCATACATCAGCACCCGCAGGACCTTTTCCAATTTTGTGTATGTCTGCATGCTCGTTTCCTCCTACATGATGCCGCTGTCCGGCTCGATTTTGTTGGAAACATAGTTGGCCGTAAATACCAGCACCATGCCAATCGCCGCCTTCAGCAAGCTGGCTGCCATGGCAATGGTATATTGGCGATTCGTCATGCCGACCTTGTATACATATGTATCCAGCACTTCCGCCACCTCTGAAACCAGCGGATTGCTCATGACGAAAATCTGCTCAAATCCCACGTTCAGCATTGCGCCCAAGCGGAAAATCAACAAAATAACAATGGACGGCCGCATGCCCGGCAAAGTCACATGCCATATCTTTTGCAGCCAGGTGGCGCTGTCAATCTCCGCCGCTTCATACAGCGTTGGGTCAATGGAGGTCATCACGCCCAAATACACAATGGTGCCATAACCCGCCGATTTCCAAATATCGCTGATCACCAATACCCAGCGGAAGGTTCCCTTATTTTGCATGAAATTGGTCATCTTTCCCTGATAGCCAAACAAATCCGCCAGGGACTTCACCGCGCCCGAATTCACCGAAAACAGCGCGTACAGAATGGCGCTGACCACCACCCACGAAATGAAGTTCGGCAACAACACCACGGTCTGCACGAATTTCTTCGTAAATACGTTGCGAATTTCGTTGATCATCAGCGAAAGCAGAATTGGTATCGGAAACCCACAGAACAGCTTCATGATACTCAAAATGATCGTGTTGCTGAACGCTTCCCAAAACGCCGGATATTGGAACATTTTCTCAAAATTCGCAAACCCCACCCACGGCGCATTGGAAAACCCTTGAAAAATGTTGTAATTGCGAAACGCGATGGTTACTCCATACATGGGCACATACTTGAACAAAATAAACCACAATACCCCCGGAATCAACATCACGTACAGCAATTTATCCCGCCAAATCGCCGTCTTTAGAATGTTCATTCGCTGCTTTCGTTGTAAAACCAACCCTCGTTCTCCTTCTTTGTTCAATTGGAGCACCTCCGCTTTGTATATTGAAGATAGATTCTGAATTTAATATGGGTATATTATAGCGTCTCTGTACTTTATTGTCAATACTATACGCTAATTTTGATTATTTTTTTCGTTTTAGAATTGCCATACAAAAACCGGGATGGGATAATCATACCGTTTCCGGCGATCATGATCAATGCAAAATCACATCATTTTGCACAATTTGATCATTCAATTCTACAATGGACGGAGATTAAAACGCAGCTTTGCGATATTCCGTGGGGGTCACGCCCGTTTCCCGTTTGAAGGCGCGGCAGAAATAATAAACGCTGTGATAGCCAGACATTTCCGCAATATCGGATACGGAAGTAGCGCTGCGCATCAACATTGCCTTGGCAAAGCGAATGCGCAATGCCGTGAGATATTGATTGGGCGTCACGCCATACAATTGAGAAAAGAGTCTGCGAAAATGCACCTCGCTCAAGCCAAGGCTGGCGCCCAAATCCGCACAGGAGAAATCCTTATCGGAACAGCCCCGCACGATGGTGTCCCGCGCCTGCCGCATTTTTGCGCGATTATCGGAAGACAAATATCCCATGGCGCGCTGCTGCACCAGAATGGAAAACAGCGCGTACAGGGTGGACATGGCCATCAGGCGGCAGCCCGGGCTCTGCGGCACCCATTTTCGCTCCAAGCGCAGCAACATGCGCTCCACCTCCGCGCTGTCCTCCACATTAAAGCGAACGCTTTCGTAACGCGCGCCTTCCGGCGCATCCAGCATGCAATCCACATATGCCACCTCGTAATTCGGAGCCACGTCGATATCGTACCGGCTTTGATAGGCCAGATAAAACACGTCTCCTTTGGAAACGCTGAAGGTGGAATGTTCAAACGTATACAATGCGGATCCGTCGCACACATATACAAAACAATCGCTAAACCGCCGTTTCGCACGAAGGGCATAGTGTCCCGAACGCATGGGATGGGCATTCACGCCCAAAACCTCCCGCACCAAAATCTTGGTCAAGTCCAGTTCCATGGATTTCCTCCTGTTCCGGCAATCATTGCGCCGGCGCGTCTCCGGTCTGGTCCGTGGCGTTCAGGCCCATCTTGCGCAGCATCGCAACCGCTTCGGAAATTGCTTCCGGGGAAGGAGATTGCACCAGAGGAATGGGGTATTCGATGCCCAAAGAAGCATATTTGGACGTGGAATAATGATGATACGGCAAAACCTTTACGCCCCGAAGCGATTTGAGCGTGCGCAAAATTTCGCCAATTTTGCCAATCTGTCCATCGTTCATGTCCGGAACATACGGAATTCGCACGTCCAGCACCTTCCCCATGGCGTCTATTTTGCGCAAGTTTTCCAAAATCACGCGGTTCGACCGGCCGGTACACGCCACATGCACGTCTTCGTCTGCCGCCTTTACATCATACAGCACCAAGTCCACCCAGCGCAAGACTTTTTCATATTCTTTCCAGGGCGCAAATCCGCTGGTATCCAACGCAGTATGTACCCCGTTTTGCTTGAGCAAGCGGAAGATATCCCGGGCAAAATCGCTTTGCATCATGGGTTCCCCGCCGGAAAGGGTAACGCCGCCTCCGGATTCCTGATAAAAATCCACGTCTTCCATTAAGCGCGGGAGCACATCCTCCGGGGATATTTCCTCTCCATAAAAGTTCAGCGCGCCCCCCAAACAAACTTTGGCACACTTTCCGCATCCCACGCAAAGCTCCCGCCGGAACACATGCCCGCCTTTCCCCATGCCATGCACGTTGCACACCGCCGCGCATTCCCCGCAGCCAATGCAGCGCGCCGGCAGATATCCCAGCTGCCCATGCGCGGACAGACCTTCCGGATTGTGGCACCACTTGCATCGAAGGGGACATCCCTTCAAAAACAACGTGGTGCGGATTCCGTCTCCATCGTGCGTTTCAAATCGCTTGATGGCAAAAATTCTTCCCATGTGCCCTCCTTCTGCAAATAAGCCGTTGTTTTCAGGCGTTTTGCGTCAATTTGCTTGCAGACGTTTGAGAAACGCATCCTGCTTCACGGGTTCCATATGGATCCAATATTCATTCCAGCCGCACAGACGCACCTGCAAATCCCGATATTTTTCCGGATGCGTTCGCGCGTCCAGCAGTTCCGCCGCGTCCAGCACATTGCCCTGCAACGCAAAAACACCTTTGCGGAAGGCGTATCGCAGCAGCGCAAGCATCGCTTCCAACCCTGCCTCTCCTTCCACCGCAGAACGATGCAACGTGAAATCCACCACGGCCGCATCCGCAAAATCCGCATAATCCAATTTCCCCACGCTCTCCAGATATGCCGTAACGCCGTTTTTCTCCATTCCCGCAGATGGACAAAAGTTTTTGGAAACAGGCTCTCCCGCCCTTCGTCCATCCGGGGTAGCGCCCATTTTTTGGGCAAAGCCAATGCAGTTGGTGATGGAATCGCCACCCAGGCGGTATTTTCCGCCAAAGCCGGTATCCTTCCCCACCACCTCTTCCGCAATGCACCGATACAAATCACAGGCAATTTCATCCGCTTCCGGGCAATTGTTTCCGTATTTGCACGGATCGTTCAGGATTTTTTGGCGCAGCATTTCGTGCCCTTGCCAATTTTGCGCCAACACCTGCCGGAACTGTTCAAATCCGATCTCCTGTTTTTCAAACACAAACCGCTTCACCGCCAGCACGGCATCCGTAAGCGTGGCAACGCCAAAGCACTTGATAGAAACATTGTGATAGCGCATTCCTCCGCCAAACACGTCCTTGCCGCGCTCCACGCAGCTGGCAATCGAGGCGGAATACAGCGGCGACGGATTGATTTCCATGGTGTGCGGCAATTCCCCCGCGATGGCCCGGCGAATAAAGCGCAGAATCTGACGCACATGGGTCTTGATCGCCGAATAGAAATCTTCAAAGTTTTCAAACGTTTCCGGCGTTGCGCATGTAAGCGTTTCTCCCGTTCCGGGATCTCTTCCTCCATTCATGGCGAACTCTGCCGCCTTCGCCATATTGCACCAGGAAGCGCCGATCATCGCATCCTCCATTCCGGGCAGCATCGGCTCGTAACAGCCAAACGGCACGTACCTTGCGGCCTCCTCCCGGGGAATTCCAATGCGGCCGTATGCGTTGATAACCGTCTCGTCGTTGAGAAACACCACGGAAGATTTCCCCTGGCGAATCAATTCCATGCAGAAGCGCAGGATTTTCTCCGAAAGCCCCGGATGCACCCGCACCTGGATTTTGGGATTGCGGATGTTCAATTCCCGATACACCTCCAGCATCAGCAAGATCAATTCTTCATCGCCGTCGGCGCCATCCTCCGTGTGTCCGCCAATGGCGATGGGCTGGCTGGCAAAGCGCCGGGCCGCATGGAAGCGCAAAAAGAAATACCGGAACAAATCCTTGATTTCCTCCCGGCTTGCGCCTTCCGCCAACGCTTTTCGATAATATGGCGCATACAGCACGTCCAGCCGTCCCAAGGTGCGCCCCCGTTCCACGCCCATTTCCTCCAGTTCCAGATAAATCAGCGATGTCTGCATTGCTTGATACAGGGTTTGGGGCGCACCTTGGGCGATGGCCGCCAGACATGCTTCCCATTCCCACAGATCATTTTTTGCGGCAAGCGCGCGCAATCGGCCGGTATAGGAAATGCACGCCTGCACATGCTCTGCCGCGGAACGGTAAAACCATTCCTGTTCCTGAGTCAGCGTTCCCGCCCGCCGCTTTTCTTCTTCCGCAAGGCGCAGCCTTTGCAGCATTCCCGGAAAGCCCAGGCGCAGAATCTCCGCCCAATCCGGCATGGTATGCCAAAAATCCGCCACGCCAAATCCAACGCCCATGCGTTCCGCCAATTCTTTTTGGGCGCAAAGCCCCGGATCCGCCCGCTTCAATACCTCCGCGTTGGCCTTGGAATACAGTTCGCTGTACACGCCCTGCGTGGCAAATTCGCCAAACTGCACGCCCAGATCCATCTTGCCGGAAAAAATGCTGTGCGGGTTCAGCGCAAGGCGGGCGTTTTCTGCAAGAAAGGAAAACACCTTGCCCCGAAGCAAAATCATGGGCAATTCCGGATTGGCCTCTACGATTTCCCACATGCCTTGCTTCAGCGCGTCCGGGCGCAAGCCGGTGGTATCGTCCCATGCTGCCTGCTGAAACTCATTCTCCAGAAACGGTCTGTCCGCATCAAAGTTTCGCTTCACAAGATTCCTCTCCTTCCGCCTGCCGAATGAACATGTTCTGCTCCGCGTCGCTCAAATTCACAAAAAATGCGTTCCAACCACACACCCGCACCTGCAGGGAGGCATATTTTTCCGGGTTCTGTTTTGCGCGCTTTAATTGTTCCGCATCCAGCACGTTAAATTGGAGGCACTGTCCGCCGCGCCGGCAAAACGTGCGCAGCAGCGCAAGCATGGCGTTTCGCCCTGCTTCCCCTTGCACTGCCGTGGGATGAATCAACAAGTCCAGCACCGCGCCATTCGCCGATCTCGACAGATCCAGCATTGTCACGGAATGTACCAGCGCCGTAGGGCCGCTTTTGTCCATCCCCATCACGGCGCACAGGTTCTTGGAAAGCGGTTCTTCGGCAAGCCTGCCATCCGGCGTGGCGCCCGTCTTTTTGCCAAAGCCGAAAACCCAATCGATGGAAAACAGTCCCATGCGGAACACGCCGCCTCGCGCGTTTGGCACGTTGTTGATGCGCTCGCCGCAAAAGTTGCACAGCCGCGCAGCACAGGCATCCGCGTCCGCATCGCCGTTCCCATACTTCGAACAATGCTCCCAGATATGCCGGCGCAGCGGCTCCGCGCCTTCCCAGTTTCCCCGCAGCAAATCCCGCATTTGACACAGCGACAGCCGCGCTTCCTCATATACCACGCGCCGCACCGCCATGATGGAATCCACCGCTCCCGCCAAGCCAATACAATTGATCGAAGAATTGTTGTAAACGAGCCCGCCCCAATAGGCATCTTCGCCACGATTCACACAGGATTCCATGGTGGCGGAAAACACCGGCGAAGGGTTCAAATCGCCCAGCACCGTTTCATAGGTTCTGATGCGCGCCTGCGTTTGTTTGACGGCAAACCCGATTTGATCCAACACCGCCCGTTCAAAATCCTCCGGCTGCGCAAGCGTCTCTGCCCGGCCTGTATGCGGTCCAATTTGCACACCGGCAACGGGATCCCATCCGTCGTTCATGGCCAATTCTATCATTTTGGACAGATTGACCGTGCCCGCGCAGGTACAGGGCAATTCCTTGCCCAGCACCATGGGTTCATAGCAACCCACCGGAACATAGTTGTCCGTGTCGGCCTCGGAAACACCCAACCGTCGCAGACCGGACGTTACCACCGCGTCGTTGACAAACACGTAACTGCTGTTGCCCCGGCAAATGCTGTCCATCACGCGCTTCAGAAAGTCATCGGGCGTATTGGCGTCAACCCGCACCTGCATTTTCGGGCAATACAATCCCATGTCGTCGTATACTTTGCGCATGCGTTCGGTCAGTTCGTTTACGCCTTTCTGTCCGCCTCCCAGACAGATCGGCAGGTTGTTGGGATGATTCATGGCATTGATGCGGCAATAGAAAACGCGCAACATCTCATCCAACTCTTCCGGCGTATAGCGGCCGCTGTGCAAATCATCCCGGTAAAACCGCAACAAATGCTGATCCAACCGGCCAAGCGAACGCAGCATCGTCGCTTCGACGTCATTTTGGAGCATGTAATATACGCTGATCAGCTTCAGCGCTTCCGGGAACGTTCGCGGCGCGCGCAAAGCCAGGGCTTCCGTCATTTCCGCCGCCATGCAAGACGCCGGTTCGTCCGGAAACGCGCGCGCCTGCCCCGCCATGCGCCTCAACAAGCGCAAAATTGCCTCCCAGGCCAGGATGCAACCCTCATAAAAGATTTGCGCGCGTTCGGTCAGACATCCCTTTTCCGCCTGAGCCGCCATCGCATCCCGCAGCGCGCGCAGGATTCCCGGAACCCCCAGCGACAGCAGCCTGTCCCAATCCGGCGCAGTATGGCTGAAATCTGCGATTCCATCCCATGCGCCGGCGTCACAACCAGCCTGGGTGTCCCGCATCGCATCCTTCAGCGCGCCGTCCTCCGCCTGTTTTTTCCATTCCAGGCGTATTTTCCCCAAAATACCGCCATGGTTCAGCCTGTCCGCAAAGATATCGTAAGGATTCTTCGCCAGTTGCCCATGATCCAGCAAAAATGCAAACATCCTCGCCTTTACGCGCATACGCGGTTCGCCGGACATTTCCGTTTCGATCCGGCGGCATTCTTCCAGCAATGCAGATACGGGCATTCCGGACGCGCAATCCCATTCCGGTTGCGTAATGCCCCGCTCTATTTCCGGGCGCGCCTTTGCAAAATCCAGTTTTCGCATTTTTATCCCCCCGCGTTTTGCCCTGTTTTCTGCATTATACGAAACCCATTGCAAACGTGCAATGTCCGCGGAAATCAATTTGTACTTTTCTATCATGTTTTTCCAGCGCAGCAACGGTGAAAGCCCGCCCCTGTTCTATCCTGCCAAAGGATGTCGAAACGGCAATCCCGGCGTTTTCAACCCCAATGCCCGGGATACAACCGGCTTTGAATCGCGCAAAAAAAACGACGCTGCCGCAGCGTCTTTCAGCATGCGGCAGCGTCGTTTTTCCGGATCTTCCATCACCGGCACAAATACAGCGCCAGGAAGGTCAGCACCAGCAAAAAGCCAAGGTTGTACGCGCCAAAGCGCAGCAGATACCCTCTTGTATCCTCCGGATAATGATGCGTGTATTCCCGAAACGTAATCAGACTGGCCAAAGAGGCAATCAGCGTGCCTGTTCCTCCAATGTTTACCCCCAGCAAAAGCGCCCGATAATTGTCCGTAAATTGGCTCAACAGAATCGCCGTAGGCACATTGCTGATCCCCTGACAGGACAATACGGCGGTAAGCAGGGTGTTTTTTTGCAGCAAGTCAGAGAAAAATTGCCGCACAGGCGTCAGCCGGGCCATATTGCCCGCGAAAACAAAAAAGCATACAAACGTCATCAGCAGCCCATAGTCGACCATCTCCAGCGCCTTGCGATCCGCAATCATGAGGGAAATTACCACCGTCGCCAATACCATGGGAACCGGAAGGATTCGGAACACCATCAGAATCGTCATGGCAAACAGCGTCAGATAAAACGCCGTTCTCCCTGCCGGAAGGCGGTCTTCTTCCCGACGATCCGAAATTTTCAGCTTCCTTGCGGGAACAAACAGACAGCACAGCGTCACCAAGGCGATGGACACGCAAAATGGCGCCAGCATGATGGACATGAACTCTGCCGTTGGAATGTGAAAATGCGCGTACAAATACAGGTTCTGAGGATTTCCAAAGGGCGTCAGCATTCCCCCCAAATTGGCGGAAATATTCTGCAAGATGAACACCGTCGCCACATCCTGTCTGCGGCCGGCAATGGAAAACACGAGATAACCCAGCGGAAGGAAGGTAATCAGCGCCATATCGTTGGCAATGAGCATGGATCCCAGAAACGTTATATACACCAAAGCCACTGCCGCCGTGCGCGCATTGCCCGTCAGCAAAATAATGCGCCTTGCCAGGATGGAAAAAAACCGGATATTCTTCAGCGCGCACACCACCGCCAGCGTTCCAAACAGGCAGCCCAGCGTTTTTCCGTCAAAATACCCCGCATATTCCGCATCCGGCGGCACCAAAAAGGCCGAAATTCCCGCCAGCACCATCGCAATTGCCAGCACGGCATTCTTTCGAATCCAAGCGCCCACGCGTTCCAACCCAGGTATGTGATTTCTTGCTTCCACCGCGGAATGATTCACTGCGCAACCCGCCTCTCCACATGCGTACCTTGCAAAAACGGTATTCATGATATTCCCGCCGCTTCGCGTTGTCAAGCACATTGTCGAAAATCTTCTCTGCATTTCGCCAATTTTGCATTCTTCGACATTTTTCTTCCATATTATAGAGTTTTCTCTCTTTCCCGGGAGACGCTTCGGCAAAAGCCTTGAAAATTCTTCCCGATTATGATAAAATGGAAAAGAATCTTGGTATTTATCCCCCCAAGGAGCGATTTTACATGGCTACGGAAAATCCCCGCACACAAAAGCAAAAGCGCAATCGAAAGGGCATTTCGGCAATTTTCGCAAACCTTCAGGCCAGACACGCCGCAAAAAAAGCGTTAATCGCCTCCCTGACGCCCAAACAGATGCGCAAATACAAACGGCGCCGCAAACAGATTTTCAAACGCGCCGTCTGGCGCACTGTCCTCAGTCTGCTCACCGTCATCGTCCTGGTTCTGGTCAGCGTTCTTTCCGCCGCGTTCGTGTTGTTTCGCGGTCCGTCCCAAACCTTCGGCGACCTGCTGACAAAAACTCTGTTGGAAACCAGCGCGTTGAAATTTGTTCCTTACATATATTACAGCGACGAGCAGGTGGAGGCCATCAAGGCCCGCAACGCCATCGTCGCTCCTTCCGAAGATACGGATACCTCCCTGATCCATATCGATACGGGCGCGGACGAAGAATCCCAGGAAGAATATAAGGACATTGAAACCTTTGAGGTGACCGGTCCCACCTATAAGGGCGTGATGATGGTCGTGCGCGATCCCTCCCGCGTCAGCGTAGGCGTAAGCAGCCAGGATTTCAGCCATTCCAAGCCCGGCTTACAATTGTACGAAATCGCGGAAAAATACGGCGCGGTGGCG
>JAQXRL010000308.1 GCA_029218505.1 Eubacteriales bacterium
CGCCAGCCGCGATTGGAACACGAGAGGCCCCAAACCCTCTCGTGCTCTCCCTGCATGTTTCGAAAGGTTGGCGGCCTCCAGGCAGGAGGCCGCTTTTTCTGGGGACGCAGCGAACCAAACGATAACAATATGGAAAAAACATAAAATATATTGTGTGGTCATAGGATATTGAGACGATTATCTGGCAAAATGATACGGTTGTTTGTTTACAAGAGGGAATACAAATTGCTATAATAATCTATGGTGTTAAGTTTGAGTGTTTGGAGGAATGACAATGACGAAAGCGGCTGTGAAAATCAAAAGTGTAAACAGCCTGGGCGCGAGGGCCAAAAAATACTGGCAGATTTATCTGCTGATCATTCCCGCGCTGCTTCTGCTGATGTATTTTCAGTATTATCCCATGTATGGCGTGCAGATTGCCTTTCGTGATTATAAAATTGTCAAGGGAATTTTGGGCAGCAAATGGGTGGGGATGAAGTGGTTTGTCAAACTGTTCAACACGCCGAAATTTATGCAGGTTGTGGCAAACACGCTGATTTTGAATTTTCTGTATTTGTTTATTTCGCTTCCGGTGTCGATTCTTTTTGGGTTGATGCTCAATGAATGCCGGCATATCGGCTATAAACGCGTGATCCAAACGGTTTCCTACATGCCGCATTTTCTCTCGTGGGTCATTATCTATGCGATTTTTAACAATTTGTTGTCCAACACCGGCGTGATCAACACCATCATTCGCGCATTGGGTGGAAACAGCGTGGTATTTTTGACGCAGTCCAAGTGGTTTCGCCCAATCATGGTGGCGTCGGATTTGTGGAAAAACACCGGATGGAACACAATTGTCATTCTGGCGGCGATTACGTCTATTGATCCTTCGCTGTATGAGGCGGCGGTCATGGATGGCGCCAGCCGCGTGCAGCGGGTGATTCACGTGACGCTGCCGGGAATTCGTTCCATTTTGATCGTGCTGATGATTTTGCGAATTGGCCGCATCATGGCGGACGATGTGACCCAAGTGCTGATGTTTTACAATACGGCTGTGTACGATGTAGGCGACGTGCTGGGGACATATCTGTACCGACAGGGCTTGGGCAAGATGGAATACAGCTATACGTCCGCGGCGGGCCTGTTCCAGTCCGGCATTGGAATGATCCTGATTCTGATTACCAACAAATTGGCGCATATGATGGGAGAGCAAGGCTTATGGTAAACAAGCAAAAGGGAATCAAGCCGTCCAGGGTTGCGGGCACCAGGGAAGGGTTTGGAGATCGTCTGTATGTGGCAATTTGCTATGTTTGCATTACGATTTTGGGCGTTGTGTGTCTGTATCCTTTCCTGAACGTGGTGGCCAAGTCCTTCAGCAGCGACGAGGCGGTATACGCGGGCAAGGTGCTGGGCATTTGGCCGGTGGAATTCAATTTGGATGCGTACAGCTATATTCTGAGGAGCCAGCGTTATGTAACCACGTTCGCCAATACGTTGTTTGTCACCATCGTTGGAACGGCGCTGAGCCTGGCGCTGACGGTGATCGTGGCATATGCCGTGTCCCGGCGGGACATGCCGGGCGGCAGGATCATCATGTTTGCATATATCTTTACCATGATGTTCAGCGGCGGCATGATTCCCACGTATTTGGCGGTCAGCCAGATTGGACTGTTGGATTCGCTTTGGTCGCTGATTTTGCCGGGCGCGGTTTCGGCATACAACGTGATTTTGATGCGCAACTATATGCAGGGGCTGCCCTACGAACTGGAGGAAGCGGCCAATATTGACGGCGCAACCCAGATGCAAACCATGCTGCGGGTCATTTTGCCCCTGACATTGCCGTCTTTGGCCACCATTGGACTGTTCTGCGGCGTGGGATATTGGAATTCCTATTTCAACGCCTTGATTTACATCAATTCCCGAAACAAGGCGACGCTGCAAATCTATTTGCGGGAAATTCTGATCAGCACCCAGACCGCGAACCTGGACGCCGGAATGGACGAACTGGCAGCCATGGCCAACACGGAGAGCGTGCAGGGCGCCTGCGTCGTCGCCACGGCTTTGCCGATCATTCTGGTATATCCGTTTTTGCAAAAATACTACGTAAAGGGCATGACCCTGGGCGCGGTAAAGGGTTGACAAAGGTATTGAAGGGATGGCGGCATCCTTTGCGGGAGGTTCCGCGTTCCCTTTGTGCGGAAAAAAACAGGAGGTCATTGATTATGAAGCGTTTTCTTTCTTTGGCTCTGGCGCTTTGCATGTTGCTGTCCGTGGCGGCGTTCACCGCTTCTGCGGAAAGCGACGTGACCATTAAGGTGGTCGCCAATGCGAACATTCAGTCGTTCTTCGATGGTGAAGATGAGAACAACAACTACATGATTCGCTGGATAGAAGAACAGGTTGGATTTGATGTAGAATGGTACATTTTGCCTTCGGAAAACGGAGAAGCGAAGCTGAACGCCATGATGGCTTCCGCCGCGGATGCGCCGGACATCATTGCGCTGAATCGGGACAATTTCCTGAATTACTACAATGACGAAATGATTCAGTGCCTGGATGAGTACATTACCGAAGATTTCTTCCAGTATGACACCCAGGGCGCCTACAAGCTGGGCATTCTGGACGGCTCCTACTGGGCCGTGGCCACGCCCGGCAACCAGTCCGGCACGACATACACCTGGTGGTACAATACCGCCATGCTGGCGGATGCGGGCATTGAGGTTCCCGGCCGCGAACTGACCCTGGAGCAGTTTACGGACATTTTGTATGCCATCAAGGAAGCCTATCCGGACAAAATTCCCATGGGCGCAGCCGGCGACGGCAGCACCAACTGGCTGAACGGGTTCCAGATTATCTACGGCGCGTTCGGCATTGCCAACGATTATCGCATCAACGAGAACGGCGAACTGGAATATGCCCTGGGCAGCGACGACATGAAGGAATGCCTGGAGTATCTGAACAAGCTGTATGCCGACGGCATCATTGATCCCGAATACCTGGTAACCACCAAGGAAACCCTGTGCCCCAAGATGGTAAATGGCGACGTGGTGTCCGTGTGCGCGGCCTGGTATGATTTTACCGGAACCTATCGCAAGGCGATTGAAAACGTGGACAGCAGCGCGAAAAAGGATTCCTACAATTGGGAATGCGTAAACATCATTGACGGCGGTAAGATTACCAAGGGACAGACCACCGGCACGCTGAACCAGTGGTATATGTGCGTGACCTATGCCTGCGAACATCCCGCGGAAGCAGCCCAGCTGCTCAAGCTGATGCTCACGCCGGAATATTACGACATGTGCTTCTTTGGCGTAGAGGGCGTGGACTATCACTATGACGAAAACGGCCTGCTCTGGCGCAATCCGGAAACCACCATTGGCAAGAAATTCGCGGAATCCGGAACGCAGTGGTATGTGTATTATTATTTCTCCGAAACCAAGGATCAGCGTATGGGCCGTCTGGCTGCCGGCATGCCGGATTACGACATGGAGCATATCATGGATGTTTGGTATGACTGCAAGGAAGTGGACAATCCCATTGCGGCCATGCCCGCCATTGAGGAATACATTGAGGATTACGCAGACATCAAGGACGTGGCCAGCGCGTATCACATCAAGTTTGTGATGGGTGAAATGGGCTTTGACAAGTGGCAGGACTTCCTGAATGAAACCCAGGCTGTGGGCGGAGACGAAGTGCTTGCCGCGCTGCAGGAATGGTACGCCACCCTGTAACCCCAGATTTGTTTCCCGGAGCGCGGAAGCCCGCAAGTCCGCGCTCCGGGATTTTGTGTATTTGCCGCGCGCCATGCCGCTTTTTCGAATTGGCAGGAATGCGAATCAGATGCGGAGAATAATATGAACGCACGCGCAGGAAGGAGCGTTTTACATGCCAAAGGTATTTCTGGTTGGGGATTCTGTCCGCATGGGGTATGACCGCTACGTTCGGGATCATTTTTCCGGCCAGGCGGAAGTGTATTATCCCGCCGACAATTGCCGCTTTGCGCAATATGTGCTCAGGCATTTTCATGAATGGGTGGAAAAGGAATGCGATCCGAAAACCGTAAACGTGGTGCATTGGAATGCCGGATTGTGGGATACGGGAAGATTGTTTGAAGACGAACCGCTGACGCCGCTGGACGCATATGTGGAAATGCTGCGCAGGGTTTCCCAAAGAATCCGCGTGGTCTGTCCCGGCGCAAGGCAGATTTTTGCCACCAGCACGCCCGTTGTGGAAGCCCAATATGCGCAGCCGGAGCGCTTCTTCCGATATAATGCCGATATTGTGCGATACAATCAGGCTGCGTGCGCGCTGATGGAAACGCTGGGCGTGGCGGTGAACGATTTGCATGCGGTGGCGTCCCGGCTGCCCGGGAGCGCCTGGTCCGACGCCACCCATTTGTACACCGAAACCGGAACCCGGGCGCTGGGCGAAGCGGTTTGCGCGGCCATCCGGGCAGCTTTGGGAACATGAACAGCCGCAACCATGTCGGAGGAGATGAGAAGCCTTGATGAAGATTTACATCGTAGAGGACGATAAATTGATTCGTGAGGGACTTCGCGATTGCTATTCGTGGGAGCAGATTGGCGCGGAGGTTGCGGGAACGGCGGAGGACGGCGCAACGGCCCTGGCCGAAATCCAGCGTTTCTGCGTGGATGTGCTGATTACGGATATTGTCATGCCCGGCATGAATGGCATTGAGTTGGCGCAGGCGCTGCGCGGCGCAGGCTGGGACGGGGAAATTATCATGATCAGCGCGTTTCAGGACGTGCGTTATGTGCGGGAGGCGCTGAAAGCACAGGCGGTGGATTTTTTGTTCAAGCCCGTGCAATTGTCGGAATTAACGGCGGGCGTGGAAAAGGCAATTCAGCGCCGCCGGGAACGGCTTCGCATGGCTGGATATCCGGAACAGGAAATTTTCTCCAAATTGGAGAAAGCCATGCGAGAATGCCGGGTTGACGATTTGGAAGAATGGCTTATGGTTGCGTGGCAACGCATGCGCGAAACTTCAGGGGACGCGCGGTGGATTCGCCGCCGGGCAACGAGGGTCTTTTTGTATTGCGCAAGGGAAATCGGTTTGCACAGCGCCGCCAAGATCTTTGCGGAAGCGGCAAAAGAGATGGAAAACGCAGAGGATGCCGGAAAACTTTACGAAAAGACGGTTCGCGATGCGCTTGCGGAACTGGAGGCCCGGCTGCGGGACTGGAATTATGCGGTGAAGATCATGCAACTGATTCAGGAAAACATGCAGCAGGTAGACGTAGATTTTCTGGCGGAGAAGATGCATGTATCCCGGGCCAGTTTTTACCGGATGTTCAGCAAATTGTTTGCGGAAAACCTGACGGATTCCATTCAGCGCATCCGCATGCGAAAAGCCTGCGATTTGCTGCGGGATACGGACATGAAGGTATATGAAATTGCGATTCGGGTGGGATATGGAGACGTGAATTATTTTACGCGGCTGTTTCGTCAATACCATGAAATGCTGCCCAGCGAATATCGCGCTGCTTGCCATCAGAGACAGGAAGGCGCGCATTGAAGGAAGGGGAAATTACAATGTTTCGGCCTGTAAAAATCGCTCAGATTGGCATTGGACACAATCATGGGTCGGCCAAAATGGAATGCATGCGCAGATTTCCGCAACTGTTTGACGTCGTTGGGGTCTGCGAAAGCGATGCCAATTGGCGCAAACAGCGCCAGGGCTGGAAGGAATATCAGGGAATTCCATGGATGAGCGAGGAGGAAATCCTGAACCTTCCGGGCTTGGAGGCTGTTTGCGTGGAGGCGGACGTGCCGCATTTGAACGAGGTGGCGCGAAAATGCGTGGATCGCGGGCTGCATATTCACATGGACAAGCCTGCGGGAGAGCGCTATTCGGAATTTGAGGCGATCATTTCCAGGGCCAGGGAACAAAACCTGGTGGTACAATTGGCGTATATGTATCGCTATAACCCCTGCATTCGCTATTGTCTGGACATGGTAAAAAGCGGGAAGCTGGGACAGGTTTTTGAAATTGACGCGCAGATGAGCGCGATGCATCCGGATGGATACCGCAAATGGTTGGAGCAATATCGGGGCGGGGACATGTACATATTTGGTTCTCATTTGATCGATTTGATCGTATGCATGCTGGGAGAGCCCACGCGCGTTGTGCCGTTTTTGAAAAATTCGTTTCCGGAAAATTCCCGATGTGTGGACAACGCGCTGGCAGTGCTGGAATATCCCCGCGCCAGCTGTACCGTGCGCTGCACGTCCGCGGAACCCAATGGCTATTACCGCAGGCAATTGGTGGTGTGCGGATCGGAAGGCACCATTGAAATCAAGCCGCTGGAGAAGCCCACAATCATTTCTTATGCGAAACGGGAGGACTATGTGGGCGGGGAAATTCACCAGAACAGCCACCCCGACGCCAGGGTATATTTGGACATTCCCGTGACGGAGGGGCGTTATGACGCGCAGATGCGGGATTTTGCGTTGGCAGTTCGCGGGGAAATTGCAAATCCCTTTGACTACGATCATGAATTGGCGACCCACCGCAGCGTGCTTCGGGCGTGCGGCCTGCCGTTGGAGGAAGAAACCATGCCGTGAAACTTGCGGCAGCAGGGCGAACGTTTGGCAAATGCCAAACCGGATTCCGGGAAAACGGCAAGCGGCCCCACGCCGGGAAGGGCGAATCAGAGGACATCGAGAGGATGGCCAATCGTTCGCTTTGCAAATTCCCTTTTCGGGGAATCCTTCTGCAATCCATGCCGTTTCTTCATGGTCCCCGGTTGAACCGGTTTTTTTGCGCCGGTTCGGCGAACAAGAAATATCCCGCCGGCCATTGCCCATGGCCGGCGGGATTGCAGGAAACGCCGTTAGTTGTATTCGAAGTATTTGATGGAGATATAACCGGTGTTGCTGCCGGCGGTAACCTTGGCCCAGTTGCCGGAAATGGAGTGAACCGTAATAGAGGTGCCTTTGCTCAGCACGACTTTGACGGAATGATTGGTGCCCGCTCCGGTGCGCAGGTTTACATTTCCGGTGGTGACGCCCTTTACGCCGAAGGAGACGTAATTTTTCTGCACATAGCCGGAAGTGCCGTTGTTCAGCGTGACCTTGCGCCAGTCGCCGGAAGTGCCGGTAACTTTCAGGAAAGTGCCGCGGGACAATTTGCCCAGGGATTGATAATTGGTGCCTGCGCCCGAACGCAGATTTACCTGTCCGCCCACGGTCTTGGTCATGATCACGGCTGCGTCATAGGTGGTTGGGGCGCTGGTGGAGGGCACATCCCAAATGGGGCCGGAACCTGCGGTGCTGGGCGGATTGCTGCGGATATACTTGGTTTTGATGTAGCCCGTAACGCCGTTTTTGTTTACCTTAATCTGGCTCCAGACATCGCCTTTGGAGAGCACCGTGATTGCATCGCCGTGCTGGACATAGCCGTTTACGCCATAATTGGTGCCTGCTCCGGCGCGCACCTTCAGGGAGCCGCCGTCTGCGCTCACATATACGTAAGCGGTGGTGGAAGCAGAAGCGCTGGTGGAAATATATTTGGTCTTGATGTAACCGCTCTTTCCCGTGCGATCCACCGTGATGCTGGACCATTCGCCGTTTTCGGCATATACCTGAATGGAATCGCCGTCCTGCACATAGCCCACAGAGGAGTAATTGGTGCCGGGGCCGGAACGCAGGTTCAGAGAACCGCCCTCATTGGGCATTTTCACCTTGGCTGCGGTTGCCGCGAAACCGGCCAGCGGCAACGTGCACAACACCAGTGTGAGCGCGAGACAAATAGCAAGAATTTTCTTTTTCATGGTTCCTTCCTCCCTCGTTGTTCGTTCTGAAAATTAGACAGCATTTCCAGGGCGCAGGTTCCCAGTTTTGACACATTTTTGTTCA
>JAQXRL010000309.1 GCA_029218505.1 Eubacteriales bacterium
ATGACGGAAGACGGCCAGTTGAAGGTGGGATCCAATGTTTCCATCGAATACATGGCTTCCAAGGGCATCGGCGATACGTATTACGGCTATGGCGCCACGGATCCTTACATGGCGACCGTGACCTTCTCCGCCCAGGACAAGGCGTTCATCGAAAAATGCGACAGCTGGCCGATGCTTTTCACGGGCTATAACTTCACCAAAATGACCAACACGGCGTATGACACCTATTACGCCGAAGTGAAGAAGATCGAAGAAGAATTCTATCATGGCGTGTTGCTGGGAACGGTAGACCTTGAAGCCGAATGGGACAATTATGTGAGCAACATGAACAAGGCTGGTTTGGAGAAGATTCTGGCCGAGTACGCGGAAAAATTGGCGAAATAAGATTTTGACGACAAAGCAAAACGACGAATGTGGGGTGGGCGGCGCAATGCCGTCCCGCCCCTATTCATCAAGAGAACGGCAGGGAGAGAAATATGCAAAAAAACAATCAAGTCATCAATTACCGGAGGCAGGGCTTGCTGCGCCGAATCTACAAGATGCGGGCATATTATCTGCTGCTGCTCCCGTTTCTGGCGTGCATCATCCTGTTCAAATATGTGCCCATGTACGGCATCACGCTGGCGTTCAAGGACTTTAAGATACGGCGCGGCATCGTAGGAAGTCCATGGGCAGGGCTGAAATATTTCCGGCAATTATTCGAAGCATATTCGTTTTTTGAAGTGCTGCGCAACACGATCATCATCAGCCTGGAAAAGCTGATTTTCTGTTTCCCGATCCCCATTGTACTGGCGATTTTCATTAACGAAATCCGCAATGATCGCGTCAAGAAAACTTTTCAGACCGTCTCCTATCTGCCCCATTTTATTTCGTGGATTATCGCTGCTTCCTTTGTGGAGGACATCTTTGCGCTGAACGGTCCGATCAATTCCATCATCCGTCTGCTGGGCGGAGAAAGCGTCTATTTTATGGCAGATACGCGGTATTTCCGCGGTTTGCTGATTATTACCAACATATGGAAGACTTGTGGCTGGAGTTCCATTGTTTACATTGCAGCCATTACGGGCATTGACCCGCAGTTGTATGAAGCCGCGGAGATTGACGGCGCCAAAAAGCTGCAATCCATCTGGCATGTTACGCTGCCGGGCATTCGGTCCACGATTATCACGCTGTTCATTCTGGAAGTGGGCAAGATCATGTCCGCGGGCTTTGATCAGATTTATAACCTGTATTCACCGGTGGTATACAGCGTGGCCGACGTTTTGGATACTTACACATATCGCCAGGGCATTGTCAACAACAATTACAGTTATGCCACTGCGGCAGGCCTGTTCCAGAACGTCGTGGGATTCATCATGGTGATTCTTTCCAACCTGTTGGTGAAAAAATTGAGCGACGAGGAGGGATTGTGGTAATGAGACGGAACAAAAAGCCACAAATCGTTTCCTATATTATTTTGGCGTTGCTGACCTTTATCTTCGTATATCCCTTCTGGCAGACAATTGTGCTGTCTTTTTCGGATAAAGTGTTTGCCAACGCGCCGGGATTCAAGTTTTGGCCGCGAAATTTCACGTTGGATGCCTACCGTCAGGTGTTCCGCAGCAACTCCATTTGGGTTGGGTATCGCAACACCATTTTCCGTGTCATCATGGGCGGCAGCATTACGCTGATCATCACGTTTTGCGCTGCCTTCGCCATGATCCATAAGGAGCTGCCCGGGCGGGGAGTCATCAGCTTTTTGATTATCTTCACCATGTTCTTCGGCGGCGGCATGATTCCCACATATTTGAATTTGAAATCGTTGAATTTGCTGAATACGCTGTGGGTGCTGGTGCTGCCGGGCGCGGCAAGCGCTTGGAATTTCATCATTATGCGCAATTTTGTCAGCGCCATCAGTCCGGAAATCGAAGAAGCGGCGCATATTGACGGCGCCGGCCCGATTCAAACCATGGTTCGCATCATTTTGCCGCTTTCCAAGGCTGTAATTGCGGTAATCGGGCTATGGAGCGTGGTGAATCATTGGAACGCATGGTTTGATTCCATGGTATACGCAAACAAAGCGGAACTGGTGGTGCTGCAAACCGTGGTTCGTCGTTTGATCGACGTAGGCGACGAAACGGCGGCGGCAGGCGAATCCATGACCGCCGCGGACAGTACCGCCGAAACCATTCGCGCTGCAACCGTCATGGTGGCTACCGCTCCGATTCTGGCCGGATATCCCTTTATTCAAAAATATTTGGTCAAGGGAACCATGATCGGCGCCGTAAAAGGTTAAGGAGTATTTGTATGCTGAACACACGAAATGAACAGATCATTGCTCAAAAGGGCGAAAACGGCTATCACAGCTTTCGGATTCCCGGCATTCTGCCTGCGGAAAACGGCGCGTTGCTGCTCTGTTGCGAAGCCAGGGCGGAAAATGCCGGCGACTGGGGAGACATTGATGTGGTTGTGTGGCGCATGGAAGCAGACGGAAGCCGCAGACAGACGTTGAAAATTGGCAGTTCGCATTTGCCGCCGGATGGAACAATGCGCACATACAACAACCCTGTGCTGATTCCCGACGGCGGAGAGCGCGTTCATTTGATCTATCATCGGAATTATGAACGGGCATTTGTCGTTACCAGCGCTGACGGCGGCAGAACCTGGGGGGAATCCAGAGAAATTACGGCGGCTTACCGGGAATTCCCCTTCGCGTGGAACGTATGCGCAACCGGCCCCGGCCATGGCATTCGCATGCGGGACGGACGCCTGGTGGCCAGCATCTGGCTGGCAAACGGGGCGCAGGAAGGCCTGGTTCGCAAGCACTGGCCTTCTGCAGCCGGATGTATCGTCAGCGACGATCACGGACAAACCTGGCATGCCGGCGCGTTGGCGCAGGACGCATGCATTGTGAACGGCAATGAAACCACCGTGGCGCAGCTTCCGGACGGTCGGCTTTTGTTCAATTTCCGCAACATGAATCCGTCCCGTCGCCGCGTACTGGCGCTTTCCGAAAACGGCGAACAGTTGGAAAAAATCTGGGTGTGCGATGCGCTGCCCGACCCCATGTGCTTTGCCGGACAAGCGGCGGGGGAAAAAGGCGTGTTGTTTGGAAATTGCGTTTCCGAGGAAAAACGGGTGGATGCCGCTGTAAAGTATTCCAAAGATGCCGGCGAAACCTGGGAAAAAATCTGGAACGTGGATCAGCAGGCGGGTTATATCGATATCGCGTATGCCAATGGGCGCGTATATGCCTTCTACGAACGCTATTCTTATGAGAACAGGATTGTGGAATCGCTGGTGTTGAAAGAGAGCGAGTGCATGGCACTGTGAGAAAGGATGTACGGATGGAAATTCGTTTCGGGGGGAAATATGCATTGATCGTCGCGGGCGGCGGCATGGCGGGCGTGAGCTGCGCCATCGCTGCGGCGCGAAAGGGCGTTCGCTGTCTGCTGATTGAAAAGGAAGGCTGCTTGGGCGGAACGGCCTGTCAATCCGGCGTGATGCATTTGTTGGGCGGCCGCTGGTATAACCCGGAGGCGGACCGCATGGAACGCGTGGTCGGCGGACTGTTTGACGAGATTACGGATGAACTGATTCGATCGGGTGAGGCTGTGGAGCCGGACAGCGTGGATGTGCACCGCTACAATCCATATGGCTGGTATCCGCGCATGGCCGCGGGCGTTCCCTGCGATGTGGATGCGTTGAAGCTGCTGTTGGAGCGCAAGTGCTTGGAGGCCGGCGTGACGCTCCGGTATTATACCGAAATCGTGGATGTGGAGCGGGAAAACGAGAGGATTCGACGGGTTATCGTCCACGAGAAGGCAGGTTTTTTTGCCTTTGAGGCGGCGTTGTTTGCCGATTGCACCGGGGACGCCGACGTAGCGGCGCTTTGCGGATGTCCCACGGAAAAAGGCAGAGCCGAGGATGGCGCGATGTGCCCCGCCAGCATGATTTTCTATGTGGATCACGTGGATGCGCAGCGATATGTGGCCTATCAAAATGAACACCAGTCGCCCAAACTGGTGGAAATCATCAGCGACCTGCGGCAAAAGGGCGAATGGCCCTATGACTATGAAATCTTTATCGCCATTGAAACGCCGGAAGAGGGCCGTTTTATGGTGAACACCATCCGTCAAACCGGCGTGGACGGCACCGATGCCGAATCCATGACCAAAGCCGCTCTGGAAGGCAGGGCGATGGCCTTTGACCTGACGCGAATCATGCGCAAGTATTTCCCGGGTTTTGAACAAGCCCGCATTTGCCGCACCTTCGATCGGGTGGGAATTCGGGAAACGCGGCGCATTCTGGCGCGGGAAATGATCACATTGGAGAGCGCGCTGGCAGGCCGGCATTATGAGACATGCGTGGCCTCCACAACGTACAATTTCGATTTGCCGGACCCCAAACGTCCGTCCTTTGATCCCATGATGGGGGATGCGAAAAAGCCCAACGCCTTGCGCAAGCACGTAAAGATTGAAATTCCTTACGGCGCTTTGTTGCCCCGGGGCGTAGACAATCTGATCGTGGCAGGACGTTGTCTGGGCGCGGAACGCGAAGTGATGGGCGCCTGCAGGGTGATGGGTCCTTGCATGGGCATGGGTCAGGCGGCAGGATATGCCGCTGCTCTGGCCCAGGAAACGGGCGATTTTTCGGCTGTTTGCGTGAAATCGCTGCGAAATATGCTGCTGGAGGACGGCTGCATCGGCTTGTAAAAAATCGTTGGAGGGAAAATATCATGGTGCGCTGGGAATATACGGAAACGGAGCTTTGGCGTCATGGCGATGGCGATATTGCGTTGTTTCATGTGTTCGGGCTGATTTCCATTCAAAATACGGTGCTGTGCTTTGCGGAAGCGAGGTATGGCAACGGCGGCGACGCAGGCTGCCTGCACGATCTCTGGATGCGCAAAAGCGTTGACGGAGGGCGCAGCTTTGCACCGTCGGTTTGCCTGTGTCCCAACGAAGGCGTTCGATCCTGGACAAATCCCGTGCCGGTTTACGATGAAGATACCGGCAGATTGTTCCTGTTCTATTCGGATAATCCGGAAAACCTTCGAACGGAAAATTTTTATCGCTTCAGCGATGATCTGGGCGAGAGCTGGTCTGCGCCGACGGACATTACCGAAATGCTCAACCGGGCCGCTGCGCCGCTGCCGTTCCATCTTGCCGGCCCGGGACACGGAATTCAGCTTCGGGGCGGAGCGCGCGCAGGCAGGCTGATCGTGCCCTTCTGGCATCGATATGGCGTAGACAGGCCGCTGGAGCAGCGCGGATATTGCGTCTCCATGCTCTACAGCGACGACCATGGAGCGACATGGAGCGCTACCGAAACGATGGGGCAGGATTTTCTGGCCAACGAATCCAGAATCGCACAGACGCAGCACGACCTGGTGTGGATCATCCGTCCTGGCTTGAACAATCCGGGGCGCTACGTAAGCCGGAGTAGCGACGATGGCGAAACCTGGTCGAAGCCGGAACATCTGCCGGTTGGTCCAGCCAACAACTGCGACGGCGGCGTGATGACATGCTCGGGAAAGCCGGGTTGGGAGGATGTGCTGTGCTTCTCCCGCATTTCCTGGACGGAAAAGCGCAGGGACATGGAAGTGCTGTACAGCCTGGATGGCGGCCGTTCCTTTGCGGGCAGAATGGCGCTTCCGGCGGGCGACGCCATGCCGGGATACAGCGATCTCTGCCGCCTGGAGGATGACGCGCCGTTGCTGGGATTGCTGCATTGCCGGAACAATCATGTGCTGTTTTCGCGCATTTCGCTGGAAGCGCTCACCGCAGGGCGATATGATGGTTCGTCCCGCAAAGTGTGGCTGGGATGACCGGAGGGCAGCGGCGATGACGAAGGATTTCCATATGCATCCACAGGTGGTGCTGGCGCCGGATCGGTTTGACGCGTTTGCCGCGCAAGCCATTGCCCGGGGCATAGGTGAGGTGTGCATTACGGATCATATGCCTCTTTCCACTTCCCATGCCGGCGATAGGATTCCGGCGGGACGGGTTTCTGATTATTGCCGGACAGTGCGAAAAATCACGGAGAAGTATGCGGGAACGCTGTCGGTCAAGCTGGGCATCGAAATCGATTATCATCCGGATTTCACGGACGAAATCGAAAGCGTACTGCGGGCGGGGGATTTCGACTTTGTGCTGGGTTCTTCCCATATGCACGTGGGACAATGCGATATCTTCCGCCTCGTTTCCACGCGCAACGAATATGCGGAGGCAGCGCTTCAGAATACGCTGCTGGCGGCGCAGTCCGGGTATTTTCACGCCATATCTCATCTGGATATGTACCGGTGGATCTTTACATTGCCCAAGCGCTTTCCGTTGCAGGATGACGGTTACGCCTTGGAAAAACACTGGCCGGCGATCGAGAGGGTTCTGCACGCCATTTCCGAAAACGGATTATGGATGGAAATCAATCCGCATTTGGCCATCATACAGGGAAGTCTGAGCGGCATGTATCCGGAACGGGACATCGTGGCGCGCGCGCTGGAGATGGACATCCGTTGCTGCTATGGTTCCGATGCCCATACGGCGGAACATGTTGGCGAAATGTTGTGCGAATTAAGGCAACATCCCGTCTACGGCAAAGCGTTGAAAGAATGGGAGGAAGAAGCATGAAAACCGTTCACGAATTGCGCGCGCTGTTGGACAGTGTGCCTTGGGCCAGCGTCAGCGCGCATGTGCATACGCATTTGTGCGACGGCCGGCCCAACATGACGGTGGAAAATATCGCGGCGGAAGCCCAGCGCTTGGGGTTGGGGCTTGTGGTGTTGACGCCGCACTTTCACAAACGGGTGTCGGATGCCAGCGAGACGCTTTACACGGATACCGACCCGGGAATTCTGACGCAGCTGCGGGACGAAATTGACGCATATCGGCGCCGGGGCGGAGCGATTCCATTCCTGTTATCCACGGAAGCCGACATCCTCTCCATGCAAGGCGAGCTGAGTTTGGATCCATCGCCGATGGTAGAGAAGGCGCTGGATCTCATTACCCCGACCATGAATTATCACCCGCTGCTTCCGCTGCATGGAGTTCATCTGACCTACGGTCGGGACATTGATGGAATGCACGAAAGCGGCGAATATGCCGCCATGGCCGAGGCAGCCGGCGGCGTGGGCAAGGTTCTGGATGCGATGTACGAAACACAGGCCAACGCGCTTTTGCGCGCGCCTTATCCCGCCATGCTGGGACACTTTTTTGCCGCGCATTCCGTGGCCAACGATCGCTACAACTGGTTTGGCGCGGAAGAGGCGCATCTTTCACGGATGCAGGATGGAGCGCGCAAGGTGTTGGATGCCTGCCAAAGAACCGGCGCAATGGTCGACATTACCGGTTTGCATTTGCACAATGAAACGCCGGCGCACAAGCGGCAGAAGGATGGGTTCCTGTACGGTTTTCAAAGGTGGTTTCTGGATCGGTGCGACGAGATGCAAATCGCGTACTACCCGGGCAGCGACGCCCACGGGCTTGGCGGCCTGAGCGGAAGCCTTTGCTACGGAGAAATCTTTGAAAAATGACAGAGGAAGGGCACATGAAGAGATTTGACGTGGCGGTCTTTGGCGGAGGTCCTGCCGGCATTGCGGCAGCGGTTTCCGCCGCAAGAGGCGGCGCCGAAACGGTATTGTTCGAACAATATGGCTTTCTGGGCGGCATGGCGACGGCGGGCATGGTGACGCCCATTAGCGAGTTCTGCAAAAACGGGCGCAGGGTGATCGGCGGCGTCGGTTGGGAACTGATGGAGCGCATGCATGCCCTGGGGGGCGCAGAGCTGGATTATCCGATTGGAAATGTTCCCTTCGATGTGGAAATTTACAAGCTGGCCGCACAGCGAATGGTGCTGGAGGCGGGCGCAGCGCTTCGATTGCATGCCGTTTTGGCCGACGGAGGGCGAGAGGGACGCAAGGTGACTTGCGCCCGGGTGGTTCTCGACGGCGGATTGGAGGAAATTTCCGCGGGAATTTATGTTGATTGCACCAGCAATGCCACCTTGGCCGCTTCGGTGGGTGCGCCGATGCAGGAAACGTTCTGGGATAAGATGCAACCGGCTTCGTTGATTTTCCGGATGGCGAACGTGGATACGAGCGCGCTGGACCGTTTGGAACCCAGGGAACAAAACAGGCGCTATTATCAGAAGGAAATTCAGGAAATGCTGTTGGCGCTGCGGGCGTCCGGAGAGGAAGTTCCTCCGTTTGGCGGGCCATGGTTTTGCACGGTGCTGCGGGAGGGCGTGGTGAACGTGAATATGACGCGCGTTACGGCCATCCCCTTCGATCCGGCGGATCGGACGCGGGCGGAATGCGAACTTCGGGAGCATGTCTTCCGCTTTGCGGCGCTGTTGAAGCGCCATGTGCCTGCGTTTCGCAACAGCTATTTGCTTTCCACAGGCGTGGAGGCGGGCTTTCGGGAATCGCGAAGGCTGTTGGGCGCCCATGTGCTCAGCGGGGAGGAGCTGCTCCGCGCTCAAACCTTTCCGGATGTGATTGCCCGGTGCGCGCATCCTGTGGATATCCATCATGCCCAGGACAGCGAACAGACGGTGCGGTTTCTAGAAGAGGCGGGCAGCATTCCCTATCGATGTCTGTATACGCCGGAAATCGAAAACCTGTTGGTGGCTGGAAGATGTATTTCTGCGGACAGGGCTGCCTTTGCCTCCGCGCGGGTTCAAGCGCCGGTGATGGCCGTGGGACAAGCGGCGGGAACGGCGGCTGCGCTCTGTGTGGCGGAACATCAGCCGGTATGGAATGTTGAAGAAACGCAATTGCAGGCACTGTTGCGATCACAAAATGCAATTCTATAAACGGGATTCGAAAGAGAGGAAGAAAAAACATGAAAAAATTTGAGGGAATTTGCGCAGCGTTGCTTACGCCGTATGACTGTGCGGGAAAGGTCAATCACAAGGTGTTGAAAAAGCAGGTTCGTTGGCTGATTGACCAGGGAATTGATGGGTTTTACGTCTGCGGCAGTACCGGCGAAGCATTTTTGCTGTCTCAGGATGAGCGGAAGGCCATTCTGGAAACGGTATGTGAGGCAAACAATGGAGAAAAACTGGTCATCGCACACGTAGGGCAGATTTCCACAGAGCATGCGCTGGATCTGGGACGTCATGCGAAATCGGCAGGCGCGGACGCCATCTCATCGATCAGCCCATTTTATTACAAATTTTCCACCGAAGAAATTCAGCAATATTACTTTGATTTGATGAACGGCGTGGAGATGCCCTTCTTCATTTACAATTTCCCTGCGTTTTCGGGATTTTCTCTGTCACCGGAAATTCTGGACAAAATGTGCCAATGCAAGTATGTGGCGGGCGTAAAGTTTACCGCTTCGGATTTCTTCCAGCTGGAACGCATGAAGCACGCGCATCCGGAACTGACAATTTGGAACGGCTACGACGAGATGCTGCTTTCCGGCTTGAGCGCCGGTGCGGACGGCGGCATTGGCAGTACATACAACGTACTTTGTCCCACCATCCGCAAGGTGTACGATGCTTTCCGGGCTGGGGACAGCACGGAAGCGCTTCGCCATCAGCACATTGCCAACGATATGATTACCCTGATCTGCAAGTTTGGCGTGTTTGCCTCCATCAAGACGATCCTTGGCTTCGAGGGGATGGATTTTGGCCCTTGCCGTAAACCCTTTGGCGCAATTTCCGAGGAAGAAAAGGAAATGCTGAAAAAAGGATATGACGCATATCTGAAACACAGATGACAATCCTCTTGTGGTCGCCTTCAAAAGAGGGCGTCAAGAGGATTGTCCGTCACACGCCTGCTTCGCAAATTCCCTTTTCGGGGATGCGTTCTGCATTCTATTCTATCTCGTACAAGATCGATATCTCGCTGTTCCCAGTGGAGTCACATCTTTGATGTGGCTCCACCAGCTTGTCCAAAAAGACTGTTGGACAAGCTGTTTATTCTGCAATCCGGCAACGTGATGTCAGCGGGGTTTGCAAACGTGTATCTGATGCAAAATCCCGTACACTTGGAAGTTTCGGAAGGAATCTCTACGTATGTGTACAAAGTCTGGCTTTTGCAAACGCAGTTCCGCAGTCATGCAGGAACGCCCCTGTACGTTACCGATGGCCTGAATGCGGAGATGCTGGAGGCGGTTTTGCAGGATTTGAAACGCGTGCCGTCGCGCCTGCGTTGGAACGGCGTGCGGTACAGGTTGTTGCAAACGTCGAAAAATGTGCAGCGATTGCTGGAAATCACGGTGTTGGTGCCGGAACGCTATCTCTCCATTGCGCTGGGTGAAATAGGGGCCGCGTTGATGCTGGATATTTTGCTGCTGGCGGTGTGTATGGCAGCCAGCTATGCCTTTGCCCGGGAAGCGTTCAAACCGGTGGAACAGCTGGGCAGTATGGTGGGCGGCGCGGAAAGCTGGGATGACATCCACAGCGGCGTACAAAACGCCATGCGCCTTAGCGAGGATTACAGCGAGCAATTGGCCAGGCAGCGGTTGCTGTTGCGGGAAACTTGCCTGATGCGTTTGCTGTATGGAAGAAGTGAAATGCTGCCATTGGATCAATTGTCCGAACAGTTTGGCGGGGAAAACCTGCTGGTGGCATGCGTGCGGGCGTTGGATCAGCATGGCGCAAACGCCAATGCTCCCGTGGCGCAAAGACTCATGGAGCGCATTCCATTGGAAAATATTCGCGGATGCACGGCCGTGGAAGTGCTGCAGGAGGACGTTATCGTGCTGGTGCTGGCTGTGGGGCCAGAGGATGACAGAGAGACGGCGATAGAACGGGTGCGGGAAACCTTTGCGGATGTGTCCAATGGAAGCACGTGCCTCATGCGCGTTGGCATCGGACGCGTGGCCAGAAGCATTTCCGATGTGCGCACGGCGTATCTGCAAGCGCTGGCCGCGCTGCGTTCCCTTTGCACGCAGCCGCCGGTGCCGGAAGGATTCCAGATTCTATGGTTTGATCGGGTGCTTCCGCCTGCGTCAAACCTTCCGGATATTACGGAAAAGGAAATATACTTAAAACTTGCGCTGGAACAAGGGGATTCGCAGCTGGCCAACAATACGTTGGACGACATCTTTCGGGTCGTGAATGCCGCACCCAAGGCGTTGGCCCATCATTTGGGGTATCAACTCATCGGCTATTTGGAACCAACCATTCGGGAATTGTGTGATCCATGCACAAGACCGGTGTATTATGAAGAAATGGTGCAAATGATCAATGCGTCCCGGATGGATCAATTGCAGCGGGCTCTTGGCGAGGTTGTCGGAACGCTGACGCGGGAAATCAGAGAGCGCGCCGTGCACCGGGAAGACGACATGAAGATGCAGGTGCTGGCCTGTGTGGAGAAAAACTATGCCGATTATACGTTTTCTCTGGATTTTCTTTCCGGCCAATTTGGCTTCTCCTGTTATTACTGGAGCAGATATTTTAAGGAAAACGTGGGGCAGAATTTCAGCGATTACTTATGGATGCTGCGCTTAAAGCGCGCCAAGGAACTGCTGCGAACTTCCATGCGGGTATCAGAGGTGGTGGAACGCGTTGGGTATATTGACATGCGCAGCTTCAACCGAAAATTCAAAAACAGCGTAGGCGTGACCCCGGCGCAATACAAAAAGATGTTCCAGGATGGCGTCTACCCGGAAGAAGAGGAGGAATGAACATGGAAAAGCATCTCATTTGGGATTTTGGAAAGCAGTTTGCGCGGGAACCCATCCTTCGCAGAATGCCCAACGGCGATTTGGTTTGTGCGTTTTTGACCGGCGGCCCTACGGAACCCTACAATGAAAACGTGTTGCAGATGAGTCGCAGCAGCGATGATGGCAAGACCTGGTCCGAACCAAAGACCATCCTTGCGCACAGTCGCCGCGGCGTCTGGTGTACGGAATTGTTTGCGGAAGGTCCCGATCCTTTTCTGGTGGTGATGACCTATGAGGCGGCCAATCATTATTTGGAATTGCAAACCTATCGCTCTTTCAGTCATGACGGCGGCCGCACATGGGAAGAACCGGTGGCATTTCCCAGCGGCTTGAACGGCGTAACATTGCGCCAGGGGATTGTGCTCAGCAACGGTTCATGGCTGTTTCCGTTGTATTGGCAGGAGCTGCGCAATCATTTTGATTGGGGAACGTGGAAAGGCGATGGCGAGAGCAGGGATATCAGTTGGCCCTTCTGTTGTGGCGTTGCGCGGTCGGAAGATGGCGGCAAAACATTCCAACGTTATGGCTATCTCACGGGAGAACGCAGTTTGTGGGAACCCAATTGCGTGGAACTGGAAAACGGCCATGTGGTGATCCTCATGCGGGACAACGCTTGCGGCTTTCTCAAACGCGCCGACAGTTTGGATTATGGGCGCACCTGGAGCGAGCCCATTACCACGGACATTCCAAATCCAAACACCAAGATTACCCTGTTGAAGGTCGGAAAGAACGTGTTGCTGATCAACAATTTCCGCAAGGACATGGGTTGGGACGTGCGCACAAACCTGGAAATCCGTGTCAGCGAGGATGGCTTGAAGAGTTTTAGCCGGGTATTGCCCCTGGAGAATCGTGAAGAACGCTGGTTCTATCCCCATGCTTCCGTGGACAAGGCGCAGGAAACCATCTATGTCGCATATGAAAACGCACGGGAACACCGGCTGGCGAAGGTTTCCTTCCGGGAATTGGGATTGTAACGCTTGAGACGAAGCCAGAACAGACGCTTTGCCAGTCTCGCATGCTCTCGCCGGCGTTTGTTCCGACGATCGATTTGACGGCGCCGGTGCTGATGAATTCGTGGAGAACCGTGAAGAACATCGGCGATGCGTTTCTGCGAAACATCGGAGAACGCGACGGCCGTCCGGCAATGCGGAGCGAAAAATGGGCGCGATGCCGGGGAAAAACAAGGCGCTGGCCTGAAACCATAACCACCCGTTCATCGGGTGGTTATGATGCATGACAAAAGAAAAAAGCGGAAAATGTCAAGGCATCAAAAGGCAATTCTCAAACAATGCAGATTGCGTTTTCAAAATCAGCGGTTCATGCGCTATCGGCTATCGCTGCGGGAAAACGTGCAGGCATCCGATACGTCCTCCCAAGACGACCCGAAGAAAGCGCTGGATCGGGCCGGACTGGCGCTGGATGCGAAAACCTTTCCTCAGGGAATGGAAACCGTGCTGTCCCGGGAAATTGAAGGCGTGGACATTTCCGGCGGACAGTGGCAGCGGGTAGCCGTCGCCAGGGGGTTGTATCGTGGGCATGACATCATTGTGCTGGACGAGCCCACCAGCGCCATTGATCCGTTGGAGAAAGCGCAGGTGTATCGGAAATTCGCGGCCGTTGCACGGAACGTCGCCGCCGAGATCGTCATCCACCGCATGGGTTCCGCGCGCATTGCGGATCGCATTGTGGCGATGGACGGCGGGCAAATCGTACAGCAGGGCACACAGGAGGAATTGTTGGCGCAAAACGGCCGATATGCCTCCATGGTGGAGGCGCAGTCAGACTGGCGAAGGCGAAAAAGGACGCCGGAGCGTGGATCATTCGCGCTCCAACAGATTTCGCGCATCGCCCAATTGGTCCATGGCATATAGCTTAAAACAACACAACCAGATGCCGATAAAATCGTTCAAATGACCGCGGGCTTCGGGAGACGTGCGGTATTTGCTCCAACGCGTCTGCGCAAAGCATTCATTTTGCGCGCCGGCCGGGCGAAGCATGCCGTGAAGATACATGCCGTCCTTTCCGGCAATGCATTGAGAGCAGTTTGCCCAGATCATCCGCCCGGCGCGTGCCCAAAGCGGGTTTTTCGTGGCGTTGGATAACGCAAACAAATCGGGGATGCACACAGCGGCGTAGGGATCAATGCATTGATGTTCAACGGAAACCACGGTGCCTCCGGATGTATTGTATCCCAGACGCGAAAAATCGCTGTTTTCCGGATATTGCGCGTCATAACAGAACATCCATGAGAGAAAATATGCCGCCGCTTTTTCTGCGTCGTGCAAATATTCAATTTCTCCCGTTGCCCGGTAAAGCGCAAGTCCCGCATACACAAAAGGATAGGCGGATTCCTTATCGACGCTTTCGCAATCGATGGCGCCGGCGGAGCAGCGAAAAAAATCCAATTCCAGATGAAAATACGCCTGAAAAGCCTGACTGGCGCAGCGGAGATATTGTGCGTCGCCGCAGACTTCATACAGTTCCAGCATTGCTTTCACAAGAAAGGAACCGTCGCTTCCGCCGCTGCAGAGTTTTTCTCCATCCAGCGACCATTGCCGCCCAAAAGGATCAGCAGGGTCAAAATGTTGTACGAAAAAATCACAAATGCCTTTGGCAAAAGAAAGATAGCGTTCCCGGACAATTCCAAAATCCTTTAACAACAGATAGATTTTGATCATTTCACTGGCGCCCCATCCCAGGTTGGAAGGATCTGCCTCTCTGCGCGAAGCAGGCCATGTGATGCTGACCAGCCCATTGGGCATTTGAGAATTGGCCCAGGCGTCCAGCGTGTGCAGGATGTCTGCGGCGGTCGAATGGTCTGCATTTTCCAACGCGTCTTTTAGTACCATCCGCAGCGTCATCATGCCTTGGGCGGAAAATCCCATGTACATATTGCGGTTGTGCGTATACATCATCTGATTGAGCGCAGGATCTTCCTCGATCATTTTCAGCGTCAATCCATCCCAGGGTCCGCCGGTTTGGCCATTGCCGATGGGATGCGTATAATCCCGACAGGTGCAGCTGTATACCCAACCGTTTTCCGTTTTCCAACGGGATTTTTTTAAATAGGAAAGGCAAAGCCGGCGGATTTCTTCCGTATGCAAAGCCGGCAGATGCTGGTTGTGAAACAGCGGCATTGCGCTTTGCAAAAGCGGAAGGAAACCATAATTCGGCCAGGGAGGTATGGCGGCAAACAAATACGAAGTGAATTCTGCGCTCGCCCCGGAAGGCAGTGGCAAATACTCGATGAAAGGATTGGTCATGATGTTTTTGCCGGTATAGCTGACGGGACCTTCCATGACAGGATAGATCAGGCGATGCAAAAAGCGTCCGTCCGAACGCTGTTCCACGCTGCAGGAGCATTGCAGGGACCGGGCGTCGCAATCGGAGGCGAAGGAGGCAAAGACAAACGCGTGGTTTTCGGAAAGCGTGCAGGCGGGAATTCCGCTGCGGTCATAGGAGAATACCCATGGCTTTCCGTGATAAAGCAATCCTTTGGGAGAATTCTTGGCGCCGAAGGGATTTCCATTGTACATGACGCAGGGAATCAACCAGTGCTGCGGCACAAAGCCGGTGAGCGCAGAAAGGCGCAGTTGTATTTGATAATCCCTGTTGGTGATGTTGGTAACGCGCACCTTGCGAAGAAAGACTCCTCCTTGCAGGCGTTGATATGCCTCCGCGATGGAAAAGACGGAGGCGATGTCCTTCTGCGGAGCTTCCTTTTCATAGACCTCTACCGGGAGCATTTCCGCAATGCAATCGTGCGCCTGATCTTGAAGCATGGGTTCCTGATTTGCAAACACAATTTTCAAGGTAAATATCCTTTCTGGAAAACTCTTTTTGAATGCATTTTCATGGCAACAGCATAGCAGACGCCTGCGCAAAAGGCAACTGCATTTTTGCATTATGGGGTTGCACATTTCAAAACCGGCGTTTTTGAAGGAATTTGAACAAAAAATGCAGTGCGGCAGGCGCAAAAATGGACTATGAATTGCGGGACACAACGTGATATAATTTTATGCGAAATCAGGAAAAACCCGCGTTATCGGGAAGAAAGGACGGAATACAGGGTGAAAGCGGCGCAGAGGAGGTCCTTGCAAACAAAAGAGAGCGCAATCGATCGGGGAAGGAATTGGTTCCGTTCTTTTTGGAAATGCCGGCAACTGTATGTTATGATTCTGCCGGCCGTGGTGGCAGTGTTTATTTTTCACTATATTCCGATTTACGGCGTACAGATCGCGTTTCGAAATTTTCGTTCTTCGTTGGGAATTTGGGGAAGCCCATGGGTTGGGCTGGAGCATTTCAAACGGTTCGTTCAAATGCCGTTTTTTGGAAGAATTATGAAAAACACCATTGTCATCAGCCTATATTCTCTGGCGACGTTTCCGTGCGCAGTGGTGCTGGCGCTGTTGTTGAACGAACTGCGCAACAAGGCGTTCAAAAAAACAATCCAAATGATTTCCTATGCGCCGCATTTTATCTCTACGGTCGTCGTTTGTTCCATGCTGATGCTGTTTTTCGACAAGAACAAGGGGTTGGTGAACAATATCATCGCCTATATTGGAGGGGAGCGAGTTTCTTTTCTGGAACAGCCGAAATACTTTGTTTCGCTGTATGTGTGGAGCGGAGTATGGTCCAATATAGGGTGGAACACCATCATTTACCTCGCGGCCTTGGCCGCGGTCTCCCCGGAATTGATTGAAGCGGCGCGTATGGATGGCGCATCCAGAATTCAGATTCTTTGCCACATTCACTTTCCAAGCATTTTGCCAACGGTGATTACGATGTTGATTCTCAGCACCGGAAACATTCTGAACGTGGGGTTTGAAAAAATCTATCTGCTGCAAAATCCGTTGAATCTGGATGCGTCCCAAGTGATTTCGACGTATGTATATGAAGTCGGAATGGGAAGCCACCAATTCAGTTATTCCGCCGCCATTGGCTTGTTCAACAATGTGGTAAACGTGTTGTGCATCATTCTGGTGAACCGGATCAGCCGGGCTGTGACACAAATCAGCATGTGGTGAGGTGACGAAACATGAAAGCGCAGACAATTCAACAATCCAGAGGAGATCGGGTGTTTGATGTCGTAAACGTTCTGCTGATGACGGTTTTTGGTTTGGTGATGCTGTATCCGCTGTATTTTGTCGTTGTAGCTTCCTTTTCGGATCCTGCGGCCGTAACCGGCGGAGAAGTCTATTTGTTCGTGAAGGGGTTTTCGCTGCGGGCATATGAAACCGTGTTTCGGGAACCGCAGATTTGGCTGGGATATCGCAATACGTTGCTTTACACGGTGGCGGGAACGGCGTATAACCTGTTGCTGACCATTCC
>JAQXRL010000310.1 GCA_029218505.1 Eubacteriales bacterium
TGGCGATGCCGCGCGTAGTTTGCGGATCCAGCCGCCAATTGTCATGACGGCTGATGTGCAAAAAAGAATCGCCGCCGCGCCCGTTCAACAAGGAAAAAAGCGCGAACAAAAAGCCTACCGCAATGCCAATATCCGTGGCAATTGCCGCGCCGACAATGCCCAAACGCGGGAAAGGCCCGATTCCGTTGATGAGCAGCCAATTGAACAGCACGTTTACCAAGTTCGCGGTGATATTCACATACATGGTCAAACGAGTGTTGCCAACGCCGCGTTGCGCCGCGCAAATGGCCATAGAAATTGCGTTCAGGGGAAACGCATAGATCAGGATGGTGAAATACGCAATGGAGTCTTCCAAGGTTTCGCCGGGGCGCGCTCCGGCGAACCGCATGATCCAAGGGGCGGTGGAAAGGCCGATGCTCACCAGCACGGCAGACAGGGCGATGGCGATGATCAGCGCGTTTCGCAGGCAAAGATTTGCTTCTCCGCGGCGGTTTTCGCCCTTGCGCCGGGCGACGATGGCCGTAACGCCGATATTCAAGGCGATGAAAAAGCACATGAACAGCAGGCGAGGCTGGCTGACGAGGCCTACGGCGGCAACGGCAGATGTGCCAATTCCGCTGACCATCATGGTATCCACCATGCTGATCAGGCTCATGAGCACCATTTCGCAAACGGATGGAAGCGCGATGCGGATCAATCCGGAATATGCCTCTTTCGTGGAAGGAATCTCTCCGAAGGCGCCTTCCTTCGGAAGCAGGTTTTGCACGGAAAAAAGCCTTGAGATGAATCCAGGCATCAGAAATCACGCCTCCAACATTGCATTGTCAAAATTATACACCCGCCCGGTTAATTTCTGCGGGCAGCAAGGAAAGTCATCCGTTAATTATGATGCTCTCTGCAACGTCCAAAGCGGATTCCGGTCCTCCGCCTTGTGCAAATTCCGGTTTTCCGCCGCCCTTTCCGCCGGCTTGTCTGGCGCTTTCTGAAAGGATTTTTCCCATGTTTTTCGCAACATCCGCGCTTCTGGCGAACAAGTACGACACATCGCCGTTTGCCGCTGGCGCGCATAGCAGGACGATTACGCGGGGCTGTTTCGTTAGCGCGGCGGCAAGTTCGCGCAGCAATGCCGCGTCTGCTTCCACTCGCTGGCGTACCAGACGGGTTCCATCCGGAAGCGGCGCGGCGGCTGTCAGCCAGTCGCTTACCTTGCCCAGAAGCATCTCCCGGCGCAGCACCCACAAGGAGTGCTCCGTTTCGCGCAAATGCGCTTGCAGGCGTTCCACGGCGCCGGGCAGATTCTCCCGCCCCGTCGAAAGACGCTCCGCCGCCATTCCGGAAAGCGCGTAACAACGGCGATAGTCCTGAAAAGCGCGCATTCCGCACACAAAGGACAGGCGCAGTTTTCCTTTGCTGGGCCGGCCGTCCAGAATTTTTACGAGGCCGATTTGTCCGGCGGAGGATGGATGCGTTCCGCCGCAAGCTACGTATTCCTCTGTTCCGATTTGCACCACGCGAACGTGTTCCTGCACCGTGGGCGGCTTGCGAAGGGGAAGAGAACACAGTTCCTCCTCTGTGGGAAACCAACAACGGATGGGGACGTCGCGTTGTATGCGCTGGTTTACGTCGTCTTCCAGGGCGTCCAGATCGGTTTGCGGCAGTCGCGTCGTTCCATCCGGCAATTCTACATCAATCGTGGAAAAATCATGTCCGAGATGCAGACCAATCGTATGGCCGCCGTGCAAACGGTAACATGCGTTGGCCAGCATGTGCTCGCCGGCGTGCTGCTGCATGTGATCAAACCGTCTGGGCCAATCGATCCTGCCATGGACGAGTTCCCCCGGATGGAACTCTCCATCCGTGCGGTGCCACACTTCCAAAGCATCGTCCACGAACACGTCCAGCACGCGATATCCACCCAGCGTGCCCGTGTCATGAGGTTGCCCGCCGGAAGTGGGATAAAACGCGGATTGATCCAGCCGCACATCCTGTCCCCGAACTTCCAATACCTTGGCGTCAAAATCCGTCAAATATGCATTATCATAGTATAAGCGGTTCGTCATGCAATCACTCCTCCATATCATGATAGAGCGAAAATCGTGAATTGGCAAGCACTTTTTGAGACAAAATAGCCGTTGCTGACGCGAAATTTTGAATTGTAAATAAAAAGTTAAATCGCGTCCGGATGTATTGACTTTCTTTGACTATTAGAATATAATAAACGCGTCGAAAGACAAAGAAAGTCAAAATACAGATCGACGGTATATCAGAGGAGGTAGTTGTATGTTTGGTCTGATTCCGTATCGTTATCGTAATGAGGTTTCCCGTCCGCAGAACAGCCTGTTTTCCGACGACTTTTTCCGGCCATTCTTCCTGGCGGAAGGTTTCCCGGAAGCATTTCGGGTAGACGTGAAGGACAATGGAGAGAACTATGTCATGGAAGCGGAACTGCCTGGCTTGAGCAAGGATCAGATTCACATTGACGTGGATGATGGTAATTTGACCATTACAGCCAATTGGTGTGATGAGAAAAAGGAAAAGGAAGGTTATCTTGTAAATGAACGCAGGTGCGGCAGTGTTCGCCGTTCCTTCACGCTGAGCGACATCAATGAAGATGCGATTACGGCAGAATATGTCGATGGAATATTGAAACTCACATTGCCCAAGCGCACGGAAGCGAAAGTGTCCGGCCATCGCATCGAAATCCAATAAGGGCGCAGACAAGCACAGAATTCTGAGAGCATTTGCCAGAGGCGGCAAACGCTCTCGGGGTATGTAGGATACGGCGCAGCCGATGAAGGCTGCGCCGTATCCTTAGCTTGTCGAAAAACGCAGGGAGCCCACGAGTGAACAGCCCCCCATTTGTTAGGCAGTATGGTATACTACTAACGAATGGGGTGTTGTTTTAT
>JAQXRL010000311.1 GCA_029218505.1 Eubacteriales bacterium
CGCTCATTCAAGCAATGGAAATTGCAAACCAAGCTGGTAATCTGCGTCACGCTGTTCCTGATTTTGACCGGATGCGTTGGTTTTCTGGCGTTTGAATGGAACAACGCAGGAACCCTGGCGGGCATGACCGTTCCGGGCAAAATTCTGACGTCCTTGTTCCAATCCGTCACGTTCCGCACAGCAGGCTTTAACAGCATAGAAATGGCGGAGATGCGTCCCGCCACAAAGCTGCTGGCCTGCATGCTGATGTTCGTTGGCGCGGCGCCAGCCTCCACCGGCGGCGGCGTGAAAGTGACGACGATGGCGGTGCTGTTTTGCATGGTTGCCTCCACGGCCAGAGGCAGCGAGGAAACGACGGCATTTCACCGCACCATCTCCCGTTCCGCCATTCGCCGTGCCATTGTGATTGTCACCATTGGCATGGCGGTGCTGCTGACGGATCTGATTGCGCTTTGTCTGCTGGAAAGCGATTATGCCGTCATCGATCTGGCCTTCGAATGCGCGTCTGCCTTGGGCACCGTGGGCGTTTCCAGCATCGGAACGGCCAACCTGTGCGCCGCTTCCCGAACATTGATCATCCTGGCCATGTTTATCGGGCGCGTGGGGCCGCTGTCTATGGCGCTTGCCATGAGCAGAAGACAGGCGGCAGGACGGGAAAGCATTCGATATCCGGAAGAACGGATCATGATTGGATGACGGAAAGGAGATCCAAAATGCGAAAAAAACAGTTTGTCGTGGTTGGTCTGGGCCGCTTTGGTCAATCCCTGGCGGAAACCTTGTATGCCGGCGGAGAGGATGTGCTGGCCATCGATTTGAACCAGGATTTGGTGGAAGATGTGCGCGATGCAGTCACGCATGCGGTAACGGCAGACGCCATGGACAGGGATGTCCTGATTGCGTTGGGGGTACGGGATTTTGACGTGGGCGTCGTGACCATCGGAAGCGATATTCGCGCCAGCGGAATGATTACGATGCTGATGAAGGAACTGGGCGTGCGCCAAGTGATTGCCAAAGCGCACGACGAGGTGCACGGACGCATGTTGGAAAAGCTTGGCGCGGACAAGGTTATTTATCCGGAAAGGGACATGGGGCGGCGCATTGCGCATAATCTGGTCAATGGAAACATAATGGATTTCATTGAGGTATCTCCGGATTATTCCATGGCCGAAATTCAGCCCTTGGCGGAATGGTGCGGGAAAACGCTGGCAGATTTGAATTTGCGGGAGCGTCTGGGCGGCATCAACGTCATTGCTGTGCGCACAGGCGAACATGTCAATGCCATGCCCGGCGCCAACACCGTCCTGAAGCGGGGAGATACGATGCTGGTCATGGCCGGCGAAGATACCCTTCGGAAAATTCGTATTTCGCGCTAAGGCCTTTGTGCCCGCGCGCAAAAGGAGGACGCATGAGCGCGACGGGCGGCATGGGTTGTTTGGTTGTCCAGGATGGTGAAGCAAGGTATCCATGGGAAGAGGAATTGGAGAAAGCGCTGCGCTGCCATTGCCGTTTCGTGATGCGCAGCAGAGCGCATTGCGAAGAGGCGTTGTCTGCATTTGCCGAAATGAACCGGCAGGGAATGGACGTGGTTAGCGTTGGCATCGGGAAGGGCGCCGTACAGGCGGCAGCCATTGCCGCCAGGTTGCCCGCTGCCGGGCTCATCGTGCTGGGCAGTCCTTTTGCAGGGGGCCTGCGCGGCGCGTTCTGTTCCATGGAGGAAAAACGCACATGCCGGCAACTGTTTGCCGTGGTATGCCCCGCGTTGATTGTGCATCCCATGGCGGATAAGCAGTTTGCAGCCGGATCCGGCGAACGCCTTGCGCATGCGCTTACCGGCGCCAAAGATATAGAAACGCACTTTCTTTCCGAGACGTCCATGGAAACGCTGTGGGATTCGCAAGAGAGAACCATGCCGGAGATGTTCAAATCTTTTTTTGCGTCAGTTTCCGGAGAAAATCACTTGCGGAAATGATAAAAATGTGTATAATAGAACAGTAAGTGTGCTTTTACACACATCACATTGCAATTGAGAGGAAGAGATTCATGAAACACTCGTTCGCCAAGCTGTTTTGTTTGCTGCTTGCGGTGCTCTTTACGTTGACAGGCTGCAACCTGATCAAGATCGATGGTGTCATGCAGGCGCAGGAAAACCTGGCAAAGGCGCAAAAGAATTATTCTACCGTCATTGCGGAATATGACGGCGGCAGCGTGAACATTTTTGATGTCACGGCAGCTTTCAACAGCAATTACAACTATATGGCGCAGATGTACTATTATTTCTATGGTTCCGCGTCTCTTTCCGATGAGGACATCACCAGTTTGAAGCAAAGCGTGCTGCAATCTGCCGTAACGGTTGCGGTTGTGCAGAATAAGGCTGCGGAACTGGGAATTTCCTTGTCCGACGAAGAAATTGCCGAATGCGAGCAGAACGCGCAGGAATCCTGGGAAGCCAATTATGACAACGTCCTTGCGGACTACGCCACGGGCGAGACGGACGAAGAAAAGGATGCGGACGCCAAGTATCAACTCTACTTGGCGGGCATAACGCCGGAACTGCTCCTGTACCAGGAAAAAGCCTACAAAATCGTAGAAAAAGTGGAAGAATATCTGCGTGGTGAAATCGAGGACGTATCGGACGAGGATTTGGAAACCGCATACGCGGAACGCGTAGAAAGCGATACCCAAACCTATACGGATGCTCCCGGCAGCTTTGGCAGCGCCATGACTTCCGAGGATTATCAGGCATATTGGGTTCCCGAAGGCTATCGCACGGTGAAACACATTTTGGTGAAGCCTGAAACGGAAGTCCTCTCTGCCGTTACCACCGCCAGAAAAGCCCTTACCGACGCTGAAAATCAATTGGCAACGCTGGAAGAAGAGTATGCGGCGCTCACGGATGACGACGAAGAGAGCGAGGATAGCGACGAGGCGCTTTCCGCCAGCCAGGAACCGCGGGATCCCGAAACGGTCTTAGCGGAGATCGAAGATTTGCGCGCGCAGCTGCCGGATTTGCAGAAGGCGCAAAAAGACGCGGAAGATGCCTGCATTGCCTCTGTACAGGAAAGATTGGATGAAATCATTTTGCGCATTGAGGCCGGTGAGGACTTTGACGCGCTCATCGCAGAATATGGCGAGGATCCCGGCATGCAATCCGAGCCCGCTATGACAAATGGATATTACGTGTCTCTGGATTCTACCAACTGGGATAAGAATTTCCAAAAAACCGCGATGGCACTGGCCGCTGTTGGCGACGTGTCTGATCCTGTGATTTCCACCAGCGGCGTGCACATCATCCGCTACGAATCGGATGTGACGCCTGGCGAGCCTGGATTGGAAGCGGTGCGCGATACGCTATACGCAGAGGTATTGGAGGAGCAGCAGGACGCCCATAGCGCGGAAACCATTGACGGTTGGGTAGAAGCCGCAAATCCTCAATACTATTACGACAAATGGACGTATGCTGAGCAATAACCATTCCGAAAAGGTGATTGTCTTCCTGAGCAGCCCCGGCAAGGGG
>JAQXRL010000312.1 GCA_029218505.1 Eubacteriales bacterium
AAGATCTGGCGTTATGCTTCTTCGGCAGACGCGATCCCCTGAAAAAGCAGATCAAAATTCGTCCGCGACAGGCAGCGCAAAGGGAAGCGGCAACCAACCAGCGGGCGCATGCGGCAAAAGAGACTGCGCAAAGGGGGAAAACAGCGCCGTAACGGCGTTCGGAATGGAAAAGCGGGAGGCATCCGGCGCCACCGTTGCGGATACGAGCACATTTCCGCCTTGAATGGATGCGGTAAACCCTTGGTCTCCTGTGGACAGCGATAACGTTCCCTCCGGCAAAGGAAGCAACTGCTTTTTGAACGTCAAAAAGGCGGAAACCACCCGCGGAAAATCGAAAATTGCCATCTGCTGCGGGGAAGAAATGCTGGAGGATTCCGCAAGGAGAGCCAGCTGCTGATGCTTGGCGAAATCCCAGGAAGGTACGGTAAGGTGAAAGCCCTTCGGTGCGTGCGCATCCATCCAGGCGGCTAACGTCTCTTGCAACAGCGCGTTGTCCGCCAAAATCAGTTCATCGATGGTATCCAGAGAGGCATTGCACGCAAGATAACCGGCAAAATTCCCATTTACCGAAACGGAGAAAGCAACGCGCCGATATGTTTGCAGAATCTCCAGAAAGTCCTGGACAGGGCGTTCCGCGCGCATGGGTTGGCGTGCATGAAGCTGCCAGGCTTCTGAAGCCTGTTCCTGGCGCAAAGGCGCAAAGCAGATTCTTCTCTCCGGGGAAACGGCCAGAGCGTGTTTGCGATTTGCTTCGCTGATGCCGTAGGAAACGGAAGCGCCAGCCGGAGCAAATCCAAAATATCCATAGCGCTGGCGGGCGCCGTTGAGCATGGCCAGGGAACAGCCGCTTTCGCGCAGAGAATCCAGCGCCATGGGCAATAGCTTGCGCATGTGTCCGGCCTTTCGTGCGGCCGGATGCACGCAGACCGTGCCGATGTAGCCATATTTCAATATGGCATCGCCCACGTGCAGGTTGTTTTCCAACGCGGCAACCAGCGCGACGGGCTGATTGCCTTCAAAGGCGGCGAAGTGCGCCGCCCTTTGTTCATGTTCGGGAGAATACGCCTTGGGGATCAACGTGCGAAAATCCTCGTGTTGAAAAACCTCGTCGGCCAGGGAGATGCAGGCACGCATCTCTTCGGGGCGCACGCGTCGATATACGGTCATGGCTGTTCCTCCATCAATTGCCGCACCTGTTCCATCGTGGGCATGCCGCTTTGCGCGCCAAGTTTCGTGACGGCCAGCGCGCCAGCTGCGTTGGCAATGCGAACCGCCTCAAACAGATCTTTCTCCATGGCCAGTCCGGCAGCCAGTCCGGCATTGAAGGTATCGCCTGCTGCCGTGGTATCCACGGCTTTGACGCGAAAACCGGGCACATGCCGGATTTCTGTGCCGGCGGTAATATATGCGCCGGATGCGCCTGCTTTGTGAACCACGCAGCCGACGCCCTGTTTTTGCAGATACGCCACGCGCTGTTGGGTGGAAGCGCCTTCTGGCAAGTCTGGCGTGATGCATTTTAGTTCCGTTTCATTGGGCGTGATGTAATCTACGCAGCAAAGGACGCTGTCAGGAATGGGAATTGCCGGAGCGGGATCCAAAATCACCGTTTTGCCCGCGGATTTTAGCCGCCGAATGGCTTCAAAGGTCACTTCCGGGCGAATTTCCAATTGCAGCAGGAATATATCGGCGTCCGATGTACTGGCCAGCACGTGGTCCAGCCATGCCATGTCGCAGGCGTCGTTTGCGCCGGCAACCACCACAATGCAGTTTTCACCGTGAGCGTTGACGGTGATCGTTGCGGTTCCGGTGGACAGGGTAGGGGAAATGGCTACGTCTTGGCAGCCCACGTGGTTTTCCTGAAAATGTTTTCGATACACGTCTCCAAAGGCGTCGTTGCCAACGGTTCCGGCCATGCGCACATCCACGCCCAGCCGCCCCAACGCGACGGCCTGGTTGGCGCCTTTTCCGCCGGGAGATGTGGTAAAGGAGGTGCCCATGCGGGTTTCTCCGGGCAGCGGAAATACATCCATGCAGGTGACCATATCCATGTTGATGGATCCAATGACGACGCATTTTTTCATGTTGTGTTCCTCCCAATGCCATTGCTTCCATTTTATGATAGCAAAGCGAAGCGCGTTTGTACAGCGATTTTTTCAAAAAATATCGTCCGCCTGCCAAAAAAGTTTGCGCAGGATAACCCGAGGTCATAACTACCCGTTGAAGCGCTGCTTGGCAGATGCATCCTGCATTGCCGTCTCTCTATTCACCGCGGAGTCGCATCTGCGATGCGGCCTCATGCCTTTTGCGGATCCCCAGTCCAACTGCATTTCCGCACGGAAGATCGTGTAAGCTGGCCGGCACGGCCGAATGTTTTCCGCAATTCTGCGGCTTATTCTTCTCCGGGACGCTTGCCGTGTTTTGGCCAGGGGAGCCGGCCCAAGGCGCATTTGAGATACATGCCGGTATAGCTGGCGTTGCAATCCGCCACTTCTTCCGGCGTGCCGGTGGCGACAATGGCGCCGCCCTGGTCGCCGCCTTCCGGACCAAGATCGATGATGTAGTCCGCGGTTTTAATGACGTCCAGGTTGTGTTCGATGACAACCAGACTGTTTCCGGCATCCGCCAATTTCTGCAGCACTTCGTTCAGCTTTTCCACGTCTGCCACATGCAGACCTGTGGTCGGTTCGTCCAGCACGTAAATGGTGCGGCCCGTCGCTCTGCGAGAGAGCTCTGTGGCCAGCTTGACGCGTTGCGCCTCGCCTCCGGAAAGCTGTGTTGCCGGTTGGCCGAGCTTTACGTATCCCAGCCCGACGTCCCGCATGGTTTCCAGCTTGCTGGCAATCCTGGGAATGGGTGCAAAAAAGTCCGCAGCTTCGTCAATGGTCATTTCCAGCACGTCGTAAATGCTTTTGCCTTTGTAGCGCACCTCCAGCGTTTCGCGGTTGTAACGCTTTCCTCCGCAAACCTCGCAGGGCACATATACATCGGAAAGAAAGTGCATTTCGATTTTGATGATGCCGTCGCCGGAGCATGCCTCGCAGCGTCCGCCCTTGACATTGAAGCTAAACCGGTTGGCCTTGTATCCGTGCGCCTTTGCGTCGGTGGTAGAAGCGAACACTTCCCGAATCAGATCAAATACGCCGGTGTATGTGGCGGGATTGGAGCGGGGCGTACGTCCAATGGGAGATTGATCGATGGCAATGATTTTGTCCAACTGTTCCGTGCCGTCGATGCCGTCGTGTGCGCCCGCGCGCTGGTGGGAACGATTCAACGTGCGCGAAAGCGCTTTGAACAGAATTTCATTGACCAAAGACGATTTGCCCGACCCGGACACGCCGGTGACGCAGGTGATGACTCCTAAAGGGAACCGCACGTCGATGCCTTTCAGGTTGTTGGCGCGGGCATTGCGTATGGTGATCCATCCGGCAGGTTTGCGCCTCGTTTGGGGAATGGGCACGGAGCGCCTTCCGGAAAGATACGCGCCGGTGATGGAATCGGGGGAATTCATGATTTCCTGAACCGTTCCCGCCGCGACGATTCTTCCGCCGTTTATCCCTGCGCCGGGACCAACGTCTACGATATAATCCGCGTCCAGCATGGTTTCCTCGTCGTGTTCCACCACGATCAGCGTGTTCCCCAGATCTCGCAGCCCCTTTAAGGTTTCCAGCAACATGCGGTTGTCCCGCTGGTGCAGGCCGATGGAGGGCTCATCCAAAATGTAGAGCACGCCCACCAGACTGGAGCCGATTTGCGTGGCCAGACGGATGCGCTGCGCCTCGCCGCCGGAGAGGGTTCCGGCGCTGCGCGACAGGGTGAGGTAATTCAGTCCCACGTTGGCCAGAAAGCCCAGACGGGAATTGATCTCTTTGAGAATTTGACTGGCGATCATTTGCTGCTTTGGCGTCAGCGACAGGTTCGCAAAAAAGTCTCGGGACGCCACCACGGACATTTCTGAAATTTCGGCGATGGATTTTCCGCCGACTGTAACCGCCAGGGCTTCCGGCTTCAGGCGCTGGCCGTGGCATTCCGGGCAGGGAACGCTGGACATGTAGCCTTCATACACCTGCTTCATGACGTCCGAATTGGTTTCCCGGTAACGACGTTCCAAATTGGGGACAATGCCTTCAAATGGCGTGGCGAAGGTGCCGCTGCCGCTTTCGCGGGAATAATGCACCCGGATTTTTTCCCCTTTTGTGCCGTACAGGATTTTGTCAAGAGCGTCTTGCGGAAGCTGTTCCACGGGAACATCCAGAGAAAAGTCATATGCTTCCGCCAGGGCGGAGAGATACATCATGGCCATGGCGTCCTCGTCGTTGGAATTCCACCCGGACACATGAATTGCGCCCTCCCGCAAGGTTTTGCTGCGGTCCGGAATGATCAGGTTGGGGTCTATTTTTTGCAACACGCCCAGACCCATGCAGGATGGGCATGCGCCATAGGGGTTGTTGAAGGAAAACATCCGTGGGGCAAGCTCGTCAATGGAGATGTTGCAATCCGGACAAGCGTAATTCTGGGAAAACAGCATTTCCGGGCCGTCCACAACGCTTACGGTCACCAGTCCGCCGGACAGACGCATGGCGGTTTCCAGGGAGTCTGCAAGGCGTTGCTGGATATCCTCCCGCACGATCAGCCGATCCACCACCACTTCAATGGTGTGTTTCTTCGTCTTTGCCAGCGTGGGCGGATCGGAAATCTCATACAGCATTCCGTCTACGCGCACGCGAACAAAGCCCTGCTTTGCCATGTCTTCGAACAGCTTGACGTATTCGCCCTTCCGCCCGCGCACCAGCGGCGCCATCAAAATAACGCGGCTGCGTTCCGGCAGGGAGAGAATTTGGTCAATCATCTGGTCCACCGTTTGCTGGGAAATTTCCCGCCCGCATTTTGGACAGTGGGGCGTGCCGATCCTGGCATAAAGCAGACGCAAATAATCGTGAATTTCCGTAACCGTGCCCACGGTGGAACGGGGATTGCGGGAAGTGGTTTTCTGATCGATGGAGATGGCGGGAGAAAGCCCTTCGATATAATCCACGTCCGGCTTGTCCATCTGCCCCAGAAATTGGCGCGCATAGGAAGACAGGGATTCCACATAGCGCCGTTGTCCTTCTGCATAGATGGTGTCAAATGCCAGGGAGGATTTGCCGGAACCGGACAGTCCCGTCATCACGATCAGCTTGTCCCGGGGCAATTCCACATCCACGTTCTTCAAATTGTGCTCCCGGGCGCCTTTGATAAAAATCCGATTGGTCATGCCATATAATTCCTTTCCTGCAGCCATTGTACGGAGGCTAGAAGTCCTTCCGGGGATTTGGTTTCCAACACGACGCGGCAATTGCGCCGGTTCGCGGTTTCCAGCACGGCGGTTTTGTCCACGTCTCCTTGGCCCAAAGGCAGATGAGATCCTGCCGAACCTGCATCGTGCAGGTGAATATGGGCCAGGCGGGTTTGATGCTTTTGATAAAACGCTCGTGCCGCGCCGCCTTCCGAATGGTCGTGTCCGGCATCGTATGTGAAATGAAAGCAATCCGCTTCCAACAATACTTCCAGTGCGGAACGAAGGCGCGGCATTCCGGAAAAAACGGTGTTTTCCAAACAGATTTTGACGCCGGATCCGCCGATCTCCTGGGCAACGGCTGTTCGGAATTCCCGCACGGCGGTTATGAATGCGTCATAGTATCGATCAAACAGGTACATCTTGCGCCCGGGCAACGTGAAATATACGCCTTGAGGCATGTGCATATTCAAGACGGGAATGCCCTGCTCCCGCGCAAAGGCAATGGCGTCCAGCGTGGTTTGCAGATAGGCGCTTCGCACCAGGGGATTGAAGTCGAATGGGTTCAGGTTTTCGTCCAGGTGCAGGGTGTAGAAGATGCCTCCTGGCCGCGGCAGCCCGTGCTTTCGCAACACATGGACTTGATATTCCGGCAAATTCATGTTGATCTCCACAAAGGCAAGGCGAAGCCTTGCGCAGAGCGCCGCGTTTTCTTCCAGCGATTCCAGCGCCAATAGCGTAGGCATGCCGAATTCCATGGGAACCTCCTTTGCGATGGAAACAAACGATGGCTGATGGATGCGTTGCCTGTTTGGAAAAATATTGCCTTAATGCTTTGCGCGGCTCTTCTTGCGGCGGGTTTGACGGGATTTTTCCTGGGAAACCATGGGCTTTTCCCCCTTCATGGCCAGAAATTGATCCCGCAGTTTGGCGGCGCGTTCGAAATCCAGGTTTCCCGCGGCGGCGAGCATTTGCTCTTCCAAGCGGTCCAACGCCATTTGCCGTTCTTCCGGATCCATGTTTCCGCGGGCATCCCTGTCGGGTTCCCGGGTGACTTCCATCAGTTCCCGCACCGCGGCTCGCACCGTCTTCGGCGTAATATGGTGCTCCTGATTATACGCCTGTTGAATTTCCCGCCGGCGATTGGTTTCGTCAATGGCGCGCCGCATGGAGTCCGTAAGTTGATCCGCATACATGATCACGCGCCCGTCTACGTTTCTGGCGGCGCGGCCGATGGTTTGGATCAAGGATGTCTCGGAGCGCAAAAACCCTTCCTTGTCTGCGTCCAGAATGGCCACCAGCGCGACTTCCGGCAAATCCAAACCTTCGCGCAGAAGGTTGATGCCTACCAATACGTCGTATTCGCCCATGCGCAGACTGCGCAACAGGCGGATGCGTTCCAGGGTTTCAACGTCCGAATGCAGATATTCCACCCGCACATCCATTTCCCGCAAATATTGCGTCAGGTTTTCTGCCATGCGCTTGGTGA
>JAQXRL010000313.1 GCA_029218505.1 Eubacteriales bacterium
TTGCCGCCATCGCCCTGTTTGGGGCGCTTGTTCATGCGTCAGGGGCGCTCATCGCCCTGCCGGTGCTGCTGGGCATCGGCGCAGGGGCGGGCTTTGCCGCGGCGGGCAAAGGGCAATGGGCGCGATATTTGCCGCTGTCGCTGTGCCTTGTGGCGATGCCATGGCTTCAAGGACCGGCGGACGTGTTGCGCGCGCTGCCTGCGCTGGCGTATGCCGTGCTGTATGTGCGGGGAAACCGCCGGGCGACAGATTACGATTATGCCTGTGGGCGCTTTCGCCAGGGAATGTTCCTGATGCCGCTGTGCTTGTTTTTCTGCCTTACCCTGGGCGCGGAATCGTTTTTGTCCGCAGTGCCGCCGCTGTTTCTGCATTTGACATTGTCGGTGACGCTGCTGCGGATGCTGCGTCATGAGGACAGAACCATTGCCCAGAAGCGCTTTCAGGCGATGAACCTGATGGGCGTGGCGGGGGCGTGCGGGCTGGGCGCGCTGCTGTCCACGGATTGGGCGTTGCGGGCGTTCAAGGCTGTGGCGCTGTTTTTGTATGATTTTGCGCTGTTGCCCGTGCTGCGGGCAGTGCTGTGGCTGGTAAATGGCGTGCTGCGGGGAATTTCCTGGCTGCTGTCGCTGCTGCCATGGGGCGACGGGGCCATGGACGCGCCCCAATTGGACGCGGAATTCGCCCAGGAGACGGAGCTGCAGATGGAACTTGGCGTTACCGCGGAACAGGTGGCGGCGAATCCCGTGGTGAAATATGTGCTGGCGGCGCTGGGCATTGTGGCGCTATGCGCGCTGGCGTTTGCTTTGCTGCGAATCCTTTCCCGGCAGATGAGCCGCGACGCCGCGGTGGAGCGTCGGGAGGAGCGGGAGAGCATTGACGCGTCCCGGCGGGGCGAAAGCGCTGGAGGCGCTTTGCGGCGCAGAAAGGATCCGGTTGACGCCGTGCGATACACCTATCGGAAGTTTCTGCGTCTGGCGCAGAGCCGGTCCGTTCCCATCAACGAAAGGCAGAATTCCCTGCAAATCCGCAATCTGTCCCGGACGCGGTTTGAGGAGAGCGCGCTGGATGCATTGCGGGAGACATATATTCGCGCAAGATACGGGGAAATTTCCGGTCCGGAGGATGTGCAACGCGCAAAGGACGCCTATGAACGCCTGCGTGCAACTTCCCGCCGGGGATGAATTCCGGTCTGGGGCAAAATTTTTCTACCACTTAATAAGGAAATCAGAAACGCGTCTCGCTTTATGGGCGCGCGTTTCGTTGCTATGGTGGCGTTTCATGGCGCCATGTGCCCGAATACGGCGTAAAAAGTTTGGTCTGCATGGGATTTCCGTTGAAATCCCGATGGAACTATTGTATAATGACCCAAAGCTGAAAGAAGGAAGTGGGAGGCATGCCGGACACGCTTTTGCGAATCAAGGGATTGGAAAAATCCTTTGAGGGGACGAAAGTGCTGAAGGGAATTTCGTTGGATGTAGGGTCCGGCGAATTTGTAACGCTGCTGGGGCCTTCCGGCTGCGGGAAAACCACGACGCTGCGAATCATTGCGGGCCTGACCGAACCGGATGCCGGAACGGTGGAATTGGCCGGCAAAGAGATTACCAACCTTCCGCCGGAAAAGCGCAATGTAAACACGGTTTTTCAAAATTACGCGCTGTTCCCGCACATGAACGTGGAGAAAAACATTGCCTATGGTTTGAAATTGCAGGGCGCGGATCGGATGACGCGCCGGCGGCGGGTTTCGGAAATGCTGCAGCTGGTGCGATTGGAGGGATACGAAAAGCGCATGCCGTCGCAGCTTTCCGGCGGGCAGCGGCAGCGGGTAGCCATTGCCCGGGCCGTGGTGCTGGGGCCCAGTCTGCTTCTGTTGGACGAGCCCTTGGGCGCGTTGGATTTGAAGCTGCGCCAGCAGATGCAAACGGAACTGAAGGAAATCCAAAAAACGCTGGGCATTGCGTTTGTGTATATCACCCACGACCAGGAGGAAGCGCTGAACATGTCGGACCGCATTGCGGTGATGCGGGAGGGCCGCCTGGAGCAGGTGGGCACGCCGGAAGCGGTATATGAGCATCCGGCCACGCCCTTTGTGGCTTCGTTTATCGGACAAACGAATTTCTTAAAATGCCGGGTCGGCGCGGTGGAGGGCAACGCCTTGACGCTCCATCACGGAGACGTGCGCTTTCCCGCGCGGCGGGATGTTCTTTCCGCAAGGGAAGGCGACGAAGTGTTGCTGTGCCTGCGGGCGGAACGGGTGAAAATTTCGCCCATTCGCCAAGGCGAGTGCTGCGTGGAGGGGACGCTGGCGGCCTTGCGATATGCGGGAGGCTCCATGCGCGCCTCGGTGCTGTTGGCCGACGGTCAACAAATCGCGGTACAATGTCCGTCCATGGCGGCGGTGACAGTGCAACCCGGACAGAAGGCGTACCTTTGCTGGAACGCGGAGGAAGCCGCCGTAGTGCGGGAGGACGATCATGCAACGGCGTAAACGAAAGGCAGGACCGGTTTTGTTGATGCTGCCCATGGCCGCGTGGACGGTGTTGTTTGTGGGCGCGGCGTTGGCGTATATCTTGATTCTGTCCTTCTGCCAGCGCGCTCCCGACGGTTTCGGCGTGGTGTATCGATTCACGCTGGAAAACTATGCCAAGCTGGCCAATCCAATTTATGAACAGGTGTTGTGGAAAAGCCTTGCGCTGGCGTTTCAGACCACGCTTTTGTGCCTGCTGATTGGCTATCCCTTCGGATATATGATGGCGCGGGCGAAAAAAGGCTGGCGGGGCGCGTTGCTGCTGCTGGTGGTGGTGCCGTTTTGGACCAACGCGCTGGTGCGCATTTACGGATGGCAGATCCTGCTGATGAACGACGGTCCCGTGAACAAGGCGCTGATAGCGCTGGGGTTGGCGAAACATCCCTTAAAGCTGCTGAACACCTATGGCGCGGTGCTGCTGGGGATGGTGTATGGGCTATTGCCGTTCATGATTTTGTCTGTGTACAGCGCGGTGGAGCGCATGGACTGGGCGCTGGTGGAGGCAGGCCGGGACATGGGCGCCAGGCCATGGCAGGTGTTTTGCACCGTGACGCTGCCGCTTACGGCCCAGGGCGTCATGGCGGGCGTGGTGCTGACGTTTGTGCCGTCCATGGCGCTGTTCTTCATTTCGGATCTGCTGGGCGGCGGCAATTATATGCTGGTGGGCAATCTGGTGTACAATCAATTGCTGAAGGCACGGGACTGGCCCTTCGCGGCGGCGATTTCCGTGGCGCTGATGGCGCTGACCAGCTTGATTCTGTGGGCGTATCGCCGCATGGGAGGCAAGGCCGGAAATTTCGTCATGTTTTGAAGCGTGCCGGGAGGAAGAGATGAAAAAGCGTTTGCGGATTCGGCTGTCGCCGGTGTATCTCACGCTGGTGCTGTCGCTGATGTATTTGCCCATTTTGGTGGTGGCGGTGTATTCCTTTAACGCCAACACCAGCCGGTTTACGTTTGCGTTCACGGGTTTTTCCCTGCGCAATTATCAGGATTTGTTTCGGGATACCAAAGGGTTGCTTTCGGCATTGCGTTCCAGTCTGATGTTGGCGGGGATTTCCTGTGGAATTTCCCTGGTCATCGGCACGATGGGCGCGGTTGCCATGTCCATGCGGAAATTTCGCGGGCAGGGGATGTTGGAAAACATGGCGCTTTTGCCCATTATGATTCCGGAAATTATTCTGGGCATGGCGTTTCTGGCGGTGTTTACCGCGGTGGGCCTGAAGTTTGGCATGATGACGCTGGTGCTGGCCCATGTGACGTTTTGCATTCCGTATATTTTCATGATGGTGAAGGGCCGGCTGATGGGAATGGATCCTGCGCTGACGGAAGCGGCCCGGGATCTGGGCGCCTCCCCGGGAAGAGCGTTTTGGGATATAACGCTGCCGCTGATTCTGCCGGCGGTTCTGTCCGGAACGCTGCTGGCCTTTGCCATGAGCATGGATGATTTTGTCATTAGTTATTTTGTCAATGGCGCTGCGTCCACAACGCTGCCGCTCAAGGTGTATTCATCGGTAAAAACCGGCGTCAGCTTGCAGGTGAATGCCCTATGCACGCTCATGATCGGCGTAATCGCCCTGGCCGTGGCGCTTGTCGGCGTCATTCGCGCCATTGCTGCGCGCCGTTTCAGAAAGAAAAACGATTAGGAGGAAATTTTTATGAAGAGATTGGTTGCGATGCTGCTGGCGCTGGTGTGCTTTGCGGCGCTTATGCCCGCCGTTGCCGAAGAGGAAGCGGTGGTCAACGTGTTTACGTGGGAGACATATCTGGATGAGTACACCATTGCCGCCTTTGAGGAAGCCACGGGAATCAAGGTGCAATACGCCAACTTCGCCAGCAACGAGGAAATGATGATTCGCCTGCAGGCCAACGGCGGAAGCGAATACGATTTGGTCATTGCCAGCGATTACGCCGTTGCCACGCTTCGCAAGGAAGGCCTGCTGATGGCGCTGGACAAGGAACAGTTGACCAATTGGGACAACATCAATCCGGAATTTTTGGGGCAATACTATGATCCGGAGGACGCGTATGCCGTGCCCTACACTGCAGGCAGCCCCATGATTGTGTACAATCCGGAAAAGACGGACATGGAATTTCATTCCTTCTCGGATCTGTGGGATCCGTCCCTGAAGGACAACGTTTGCCTCATTGACGACGCCCGTGTAATCATTGGCGCGGTGCTCAAGAGCCTTGGATATTCTTACAATACCACGGACGCAGATCAGCTGGCGGAGGCAAAGGAAAAGCTGTTCGCCCTGAAGGACAATGTGCGCGTGCTGGCGTATGATGGCGGACACACGCCGATTTTGTCCGGCGACGTGGCGGTTGGATATGTGTTTACGCCCTACGCAGCGATCTGCCTGCAGGAAAACCCGAATCTGAAGGCGGTGTTCCCGGAGGAAGGCATCGGTTTCGGCATTGACTGCATGATTATCCCGGCAAACGCTCCCCATCCGGGCAATGCCCACCAACTGATCAATTTTGTGCTGGATGCGCAGGTGGCGGCGGGCGTCGCGGAGTATCAGTATTATATCAATCCCAACGCCGCGGCGGATCCGCTGATCGATCCGGATTTCCTGGCCATGACGCCCTTCCACATCCCGGCGGAATTGCTGGCCACCAAGGAATTCGTGGAAGATTTGGGCCAGGACGAAAGCCTGTTCCAACAAATCTGGGACGAATTCAAGCTGCGCTGACGCAGGCGGCAACAATCGAGGAAGGAAGGGATTTGCTTGCGTAAAGTTAGGCCGGTGCGGGTGCGGGAGCCGCTTTCCACGTTCAGCAAGGTCATTCTGAGCGTTTTGGCCGTGTTGTGTCTGCTGATGCTGGCGTTGGGCATCACGGTGCGCTGCGGATTGATGTTGACGAATATGAAAATCTATGCATGGCTGCTCATCGGCCTGGTGCTCACCCTGATCGTTTGGGGCTGTTACGGCATTTGCAACAAAATTCAGAACCGCAAGTTGCGCATCGGTGTTTTGCTTGTAATGGGTTTTGTGCTGATGCTGGCGGCGTCTGTGGTGTTGTCTTTGGTTTCCTATTTTTATACGTACGCCGTTAGTTCAAAATATGCGGAAGTGGTTTCGGATACCGGCCGCAAACTGGTGGTAATGCGGCGGTATGATTTGGATGAAGAAAAACTTCGGGACCGCTATCCGGATGCCGGCGAAGAACTGATGCCGCAAACCGAAGAGGACTTCAACTATTATTATTCTGCGTTTCCGAAAAAATTATGGTTTTTTGTGGATGCAAATGCGGAATCCGAGGGCGTAATCATCATCAGCGTGGACAGCGAGGCCAAACTGATGGTGGAATGGCCGGACGAAAACACGGCGCATTTGTATGTGGAAAACCCGGGTCCCTACGATTCGGGGGAAATCACGGTGAAATTCGAAGAATAATTGCCGCTGCGTCCGGGCTCCCCATGGGAGCCCGGATTTTTGTTTGAAGAAATTTGATGATTTTGAGAAATCTTTGTGCGGCGGGTGGGGCGAAGGGCTTTGGCGCATAAAATCCCCTGGGAGGGATGCGCTTGAAGAAACTGTTGGCGGTCTTTGCGGAATTGTTCGCGCTGTGCTTGTTGTTGATGCCGGAACGGGCGATGGCTTCCGCTTCGGCGGCCATCGCGCTGTGGGCTACGGCGGTGGCGCCTGCGCTGTTTCCGTTTCTTGCCGTGTTGCCGCTGCTGACATGCTGGGAAGCGCGGCGAGCGTACAATCTGCTGTTTGGGTGGATGATGCGCCCGGCGCTGCGGCTTCCGGGGGAAATGGCGTCGGCCATGCTCATCGGCATGGCGGCGGGTTCGCCTGCCGGCGCGCTGGCCGCGGCGCGGGTCGCGGGAGAAGCTGGCCTGGAATTGCGGGCGCTCAAACGCTGCGTGCTGGCATTTACGGGGCTTGGCCCGGTGTTCCTGCTGTCCGGGGTTGGGGTGGCGATGTTCGGATCCCGGCAGGTGGGCGTGACATTGGTGTTGGCGCAGCTGATTTCCCAGGGAACTACGGCGTTTGTGCTGCGGTTTTGCTTTCGCCGCGATACGGCAATCGTGCCCCGGCAAGAGGATTCACGAACGGCGCATCCCATTCGCGAAGCCGCGATGAATGTCATTCAGGTTTGCGGATTCATGACGCTTTTTATGGTGGTTGCCGGGATGCTGGCGGAGGTTTTCGGGGCGAAAATCGGAAACATACTATTATATGCGATGGATTTTCCCTCAGGAGCTGCTACGGCTGCGCTGTTGCCCGCTCCGTTGCCGGCGCGCGTCGCCCTCGTCTGCGGCATGTTGGGATTCGGGGGAATGTGCATTGCATGTCAGAATATGTCGGTCGTCGGCCCCTTGGGCGTGCGTTGGTGGGAATATCTTTCGGCCAAGACATTTTCCGCCGGCGTGTGCGCGGCCGCCGGTTGGTTGCTCTGTCCAAGGCAAACTGCCGTTTCTGTCGCTTCTTTTGCTGCGAACGGGTCTCATGGCTTGAGAATTTCCGCGCTTTTTGCCGTTTTCGTGGCGATTCCCCCCATGGTTCTTTTGGAAAGGTCTGGATTTCTTAACAAAACGGATCGCGCGAAGTAATGCGGGAAAATCGGCGAAAAACCGCAATATATAGCGTTTTTCATCCATGGAAGCATACAGTATTTGGCGTTTCAAAAAAATGAGAGAAAACCCTTGACAAAGGGGGAATCATTTGATATAATAACACCTGCCGTTGAGCGAGAGCGATGGCAACAAGGCGACACTTGAAAACGATACAGAAACAAGGAAGAGAAAGAAGACAGTCAAATTCTGAGAGTAGAAA
>JAQXRL010000314.1 GCA_029218505.1 Eubacteriales bacterium
GGTATCGTGGGCATCATCCTGCTGCTGGGTCTGATTCCGGTGGTCTAGGGACTGAAGAAATTCTACATATTTTTGAAAGAGGGAAAATGGCAAAGTCGAAGCGGATTCGGGCAAATGACAAGATCGCGGAAGCGGGTCGTCAAAGGGTACAAGAAGATAGAAGACGGTGTCGTGGAGGGCTTCATCAAAATGACGGACAAGTTCGTGGATCAGTTTGTCACCAGAGAGCGCAAGAGCGTGGAGGAAGTCAAGGCGCGCATAGCTGACGAAAAGCCGCAGAAAGCAAAGAAGGCCTTTACCCGATCTGCCCTGATGGACGAGTTCTGGGGAATGGAGAGTAAGTCAGGCCTGCGGCAGTCCCGTGCTTTCCGCTGCCAAAGCAGTCAGTTTGATTGCGGCCATGGTTTCGATGTTGTCGTTGGAGACGGCGATGCTGACCCGGTTCGGCAGCGCCGAGGATCCCCGTTTCCGCCGCCTGATGACCGGTTGGACAGGATTTGGAGTATGCGCGATGGTTTTGATCATGGCCATGTATATGATCGTTCGTTCCACGCGTGAGATTCGAAAATTGCAACGAGGAGAACACGAAAATGCATGAGAATTCCAAGCAAGAGGATTCGTTTTCTTATACGTATTCCGCGAAACAGCAGCAGGAAATCCTGGAGATTCGAAAAAAGTACCTTCCGGCCGAAGAAGACAAAATGGCAAGAATTCGCAAGCTGGATGCAAGCGTAACGCGGAAGGGAACGTTGGTTTCCGTGTCGATGGGCATTGTGGGCTGCCTGCTCCTGGGAGCTGGCATGAGTTGTTCCATGGTGTTCACAGGAGCCTGGTTTCTGCCCGGGATTGTTTTGGGTCTGATTGGCATCGTAACCATGGCTGTGGCGTATCCGGTTTTTACGCATATCATGCGCAAAGAACGCGCACGCATCGCGCAGCAGATTTTAGAACTTACAGATGAACTTCTGAAATAAAGATGCAACAGCGCCCGGTTCTTCGGCGTTCCAGGAAAGGCGCCCGATGGACAAAAGAAAAGCCAGCGGCTTTCGACGCTGGCTGGCATTGCTGGTTTTCCGCATGCCCGTTTGGCGGCAATGCGGCGTCAAATCACTTCCAGAAAATCTCGATCCGGAAGAGGCGGGAAGGGGACGGTGGGCAGCGTCTGATACCAGAACGCCACAGAAGCGATATCATCCTGCAGCGGAAGATAGCGCCCGCCTTCGCGCCATCCCAATGCCTGAATCGTAACTTTGATCTGCCGTTCAAAATAGATCGGATCCATGATATGCCAACGATATAATCCAAACCGGAACTGGCTGGAATACAGCGCGTCCGGGGTGATTACCTGCGGCAAACCAGAATAGGGCGTGGAAAACGGCATATAGTTCTTGTGGGTTGCCGGGTCCTCAAAATTGTAGGAACCGCAGAAATAGTCCTCCGTTCCCGTGCCGCAGATCGTGGGATATGCGGTGTCGTCATCCAGGAAGAACTTGATTTCGCCTTCGCCCCACCATCCATTGTTGTGTACGCCCCATGCCATATAGGTTCCAACATACTGTCCCTTGCCGGAAACGCCGTCTAAAATAACATAGTCGGATTTATAGGGCAGCGGGTTTACGCGGCGAAAGCGCGCATGAAAATATGCGATGTTTTCCATGGGATCCGTCCGCATGAAATCGATTTGAAAATACAGCGTCATGGGAGTGTCCGCGCGGTTTTCCAATGTCATGCGGCAGCTGTGGGAAAACGGCATTGGCCAATAGCAGTTAAAAGCGCTGCCGGGGTTTACGCAAACCGGAAGAGAGCTGATCTGTGCATATTGATTCCAGCCCATGCAGAAGAAATCTCCCAGGGGAGTTTCCACGGAAGGGTGCTCCTGCCCGTCCCAATACATGCGCAGAATGGCGTTGCGCCACTTTCCGGTAGGCGTAATCCAGATGTGCGTGATGATTGCAGGGCCGGAAATGGAGGCCATCTCGTAGGTTTCGCCGGGAGCGATCACCACATATGGATTTACCTTCCAGCCAACGCCCAAATCCCGGGCAGCGTTGCGCGCGGAACCGTTTTCCAACGGGCACATGCCGCCGCGTCCAGGTTCGCCTGAAGGGTTTTCCGGAGAAATCGAGCGGGTTTGATTGTTGGAAAGACGGTAAAGCGTCTGCAAATCGAACATCTTGGAGCACTTCCTTTCATGCGTCTTGAGGTTTCCGAAGCAGACTTGCGGCGATGTCCTACGCGGCCCTGGAGGAATGAATCGCGGCTTTTTTTCCTGCCTTGGGCCAGAAGCGAAGCACCAACGCGCGCCCTGCAATGGCGGTAAGACAGCCGATCAAGACGGCGACGAGTACGTCGGTGGGGTAGTGGA
>JAQXRL010000315.1 GCA_029218505.1 Eubacteriales bacterium
GCGAAAAATGCTGGTGTTGGAGCAGTTCCAGAACCCGGAACTGGCGAAGCTGCAAACCAAGCAGAATTACACCGACGTGATGCGGTACTTCACCGGGCTTGTGAAATTCCTGATCCGGAGCGGCGTCCTGGGCGAGGATGACCCGGAAATCATGGCGGCCCAGCTATGCCTGCCCATTTCCGCATGGATCAACCTCTGCGACCGGGAACCGGAGCGGGAACCGGAAATCATGGAACTGGTGAGCAGGCATCTTCGGCAATTTTTCAGGGTCTATGGGAAGCGAGGTGCTTGCCGCAATTCCGCCGTCCGTCCGGATGCTGAATAGAGGCCGCCGCATAACCGGAAGGTTTGCAAAAGTCTGCACCGCCAACATCCGGATCGTGAACCGGACGCCCATGCGGCGGACGGCGGCGGAAGCGCCAAAGCGGAGACGCGTCGAGGCAAATTACGCTCTGATGCTCCCACATTGCCAAGCAGAAAAGCTCAGCGAGAGGACAAACGGCGCTTTTCGGAAGCTGGGTTATAAGCGATTGTGAAAGGATGGGAGGATGTATTGTTTCCTATCGCGGTAAAATCGTTGGTGTATTTAGGATGACAGATTGCTTGGAAAAATCGGCGATTTCATCTCCGCCAACAGCATTTTATGCGCAACCGTATGAGGACGCAAAAGAAATGCTGTTGGCAGAGGATCTCGGAATTTCTGGAGGACAAGAAATTGGAAAACAAACAACCGTCTTTTCTTGATTTGATACTCGCAACACACATTGGGTTGGAACGGCAGGGGCCGGGAAGCCCTGAGACCATGAAGCAGGCGATTGGATTTTTGGGGCCGGTGGAACAGTTTCAGCAAATCGCAGATTTCGGATGCGGAACCGGCGGACAGACGATGCTTTTGGCGGAACATTTGCCCGGGACTGTTACCGGCTTGGATATGTTCCCCGATTTTATCAACCGGCTCACGGAAAAAGCGAAGTGCAGGGGACTTGAAGGCAGAGTGACTGGTGTTGTCGGCAAGATGGAGAGCCTGCCTTTTCAGAAGAAAACTTTTGATCTGATTTGGTCAGAAGGTGCAATCGACAATATTGGTTTTGAAAAGGGGCTCCGTCATTGGCATGATTTTCTCAAACAAGGCGGTTATGTTGCGGTAACATGCCCGTCCTGGATCACGAAGGAACATCCGGCTGCTGTTGAACAGTTCTGGACCGAAGCAGGAAGCCGTTTGGATCCTGTGGAAAAAAACATCGAAATCATGCAGAATTCTGGCTATCGGTTCATCGCCTCTTTCGTATTGCCCGAAGAATGTTGGACGGAAAACTACTTTTTCCCGAGAGCATCCGCCATCCAGAATTTGATGAACAAGTATGCTCAGAGCGATATCATGCAGGAATACGCCGAAAGAAACCGGCATGAGGTGGAATTATTCCTGAAATATCAACAGCACTATGGCTATGTGTTCTATATCGGGCGAGCGATATAAAACAGGATAAATTCCCCTCTGCGGAAAACGCGGCTGTGTTCGCCGGGCATGGCCGCTTCCTTTTGAAGCCGTATCCTTCCGAACGATCGGCAGCGCGCGACAAAAAGGATTTCGCATGACCGCACGATTTGTTCCTGGCGTCCCTGTGTTTCCAGCGGAACTGTTCATTACGCATTGGATCTCGCAAGGGATGCCCGGAGATGCGGCTCTATTGGGTTGATGGGAATCAGGAGGATCCGCAGCCGAAACGGGCCGCAGACAACCGGCGCATAGGAGCGAAACAAGCACAGCACCTGTATAACGGACACAAATGCATATAAAAAGCACCTATATGCAACCGGAATGTTCTTGTAGAATATAAGGGTACCTGAGATGATTTGGAAAGAGGATTGCGATGATGAAAACTCTTATCATTCACGGCCAGAGCCATGCGGGAAGCACCTGTATGGTGGCAAGAGAACTTGCAAACAAGGTGGGCGGAGAACTGTGCGAATTCTTCCTGCCGCGGGATTTTCACGAATCTTGCCTTGGCTGCTGCACCTGTTTCAAAACAGACTTGCGCAACTGTCCGCATTACCAAGAACTGGAGCCGCTGATCGCAGCCATTCTGGATGCGGACCTGTTGATTCTGGCAAGCCCGGTATATGTGTATCATGCCACGGGCCCGATGATGAGCTTTCTGGACCATTTCGGGACTTGGTGGGTGGTTCACAGGCCTGTGGCGGACATGAGCCGGAAGCAGGCAGTCGCCATCGCAACCGCAGCCGGAGGCGGGATGAAAACCACCGTGCGGGATATGGCCGACAGTCTGGAAATGTGGGGCGTTTGCAAGGTATATAAGATGGGCTTTGGGGTGCAGTCCGTAAAGCCGGATGAGATTCCAGACAGAATTCTTCGAAACATCCACGCAAAGACAGACCGGCTTGCGTGTCAAATCCGCAAAAACGCAGGCAAGCGCGGTTGCAACAGCCGGGAAAAAAAGTGGTTTTATCGGATGCGGGTGGCCCACACGCCTTTCCCGCCCTTGTACCCGGATTATGTTTTTGGGGAAAATAACGGCTGGCACGGGAAAAAGCGGCCCTGGAACCGCGCCAG
>JAQXRL010000316.1 GCA_029218505.1 Eubacteriales bacterium
GCTTCCACATCCCATGCCACATGTTCCGCCGGCAACTCTTTCGCGGAAGCTCCCCAACGTTTTTCAATGGCAGGACCGGAAGCCATGCCTTCCAGACAGCCGTCGTGATACGGACAAAAGCCCTTGGGCGCAGGATCTCTCGGATCCGGCCGCAGCAGAATATGCCCCATTTCAGGATGCACCAATCCATGCAGCAATCGCCCGCCGGCCAACATGCCGCCTCCAATTCCCGTTCCGATGGTATAATACAACACGCTGTCCAGGCCTTTTCCCGCGCCCAGCATTGCTTCGCCCAACGCGGCCGCATTCACATCCGTATCGATTTCCACCGGCACGCCCAACCCGTTTCTCAACTCGGCCGTCAAGGGATAATTTCTCCAGGCCAGTTTTGGCGTGGTGGTGATGCTGCCATAAGCCGGATCAGATTTATCCAGGTTTAGCGGGCCAAAGCTTCCAATGCCCAGCGCCGCAATTCCGCGTCCGCGAAAGTATTCAAGAATGTCCTGTACGGTTTCCTGAGGCATTCTCGTGGAAAAACTGGCGCGTTCCAGGATCTTTCCGCGTTCGTCTCCCAGCGCGCACACCATTTTGGTGCCGCCTGCTTCCAGTGCTCCCAGCAACATGGACAACCCCTCCTCGTTATTGATTCATTTCCCGATGAATTGTTTGCAGCATTTCGGGAATCGGCGTATGAAAATGCTGCGGACATGCAGAAACGCAAGCCATGCAGGAAACGCAGGCCGAGGCATTGACTTCCATCTTCCAATACTGCTTGCGGAATGCGTCGAAGGTATCAAACATCGCTGCATTGTCGTATCCCCGGAAGATTGCGGGAATTTTGATTCCCTGCGGGCACGGAATGCAGTATTCACAACCCGTGCAGCCCACGCGAATTCGCGCTTCATATGCCTTGCGCACATTTTCCATCAGCGTTCGCTCGGAATCGGAAAGGCAGTTGGCCTGGCAGGAATCAAAGATGCGTAGGTTGTCGTTTACCTGTTCCATGCTGGACATGCCGGACAGGATGGTGATAAATTCCGGCTTATCGATCAGCCAGCGGAATGCCCATTCGGCATAGGAACGTTCCGTCTCCGCTTGTGCATACAGCGCGCGAACCTCCTGGGGAACGTTTTTGACCAAAGCTCCGCCGCGCACAGGTTCCATCACAATGACGCCGATGCCGCGCTTGGCCGCTTCGCGAACGCCGGCCATGGTCGCTTGATGGAATTCGTCCAGCACGTTCATCTGTACTTGGCATACTTTCCAATCGTATCCGTCCAAAATATGCATGAATGCATTGTGGTCGTCATGGAAGGAAAAGCCCGGAAGGCGAATCTTTCCCTTTTTCACCATGCGATCCAAGAAATCGCCGACATCCAATGCGCGCAACGCGTCAAAGCGCGCTCCATCCAGTGCATGCAGCAAATATACATCCAAAAAGTCCGTCTTCAACTTCGCAAGCTGTTCGTCCAGCAGACGTTCCATATCTGAACGCTCTTTTACCAGCCACACGGGCAATTTCGTGGCCAGCATGACGCGCTGCCGGTACCCATCCTGAAGCGCTTCGCCGACAATGCGCTCGCTTTCGCCTCCATGATAGCCATATGCCGTGTCCACATAAGTAAGCCCATTGTCGATGGCATATCGAATCATGCGAATGGCTTCCTTGCGATCAATGTCCGTCCCGTCCGGAAGCATCGGAAAGCGCATACAGCCGAAACCGAGCGCGCTCACGCGTTGATTGTTCGCGGGAATTGTTCTGTATTGCATGGAATCACTCCCCGAAGGATTCTTCATCCTTCTCATCTTTGCTCATATCTTTGGAAAGCGGCAACGTAACCAGGAATTCCGTGCCCTCGCCGAGTTTTGACTGCACTTCAATTTCGCCGTTCATGCTGCGAACAATATGCTTGACAATTGCCAGGCCAAGCCCGGTTCCGCCCATGGAACGGGAACGCCCCTTGTCCACCCGATAAAAGCGCTCAAACAGGCGCGGCAGGCTTTCCTCCGCGATGCCAATGCCGGTATCGGCGATGGAAATATTGGCGTTCGTCCCGTCGGAGGACACTTGTACGGTGACAGAGCCTTCTCCGGGCTTGTTGTATTTGATGCCGTTTTCCACCAAATTGATCAGCATCTGTTCCACGCGATCTGGGTTTCCGTCAATATACACAGGCGTGGAATTCATATGCGCGTTGATGGTAATGCCCTTTTCGCTGGCATGTATGCGCAACATGTCCGCGACTTCATAAGCAACTTTGTCGATGCGAATGCGCTCAATGCTCACTTCGTCTTCGCCGGATTCCAGCTTGGTGATGGACAAAATGTCATTGATCAGCCGCGTCAAGCGCTCCGTTTCCAGCATAATGATGCGCAAAAACTTGTGCGCCATTTCCGGATTGTCGATTGCGCCGGCTTCCAGCGTTTCCACAAAGCCGCGGATGGACGTCAGCGGCGTTTTCAATTCATGGGAAACATTGGCGGCAAAGTCTGTGCGCACCTGCTCCAGCCTGCGCAGCTCCGTAATGTCCTCCACCATGGCCAGCGCGCCCACAACATTGCCGTCCTGACGCATGGGCGAAACATACAGCCGCAAGGGCCTGCGTCCCCTGCCCATCGTGGTGCGGGCGGCCACGTCGTTTGTATAGACGCCGCCTTGGCGCATTGCTTCGGCCAAAACATCGTCCAATTTCACGTCGTTGGATGCATCCGAAACCAGCATTCCCTCCGGATTGCCGACAATCCCCAAAAGTTTCTTTGCCACGGGCGTTACCAGCATCACGCGGAAATCCTGATCGACGGCGATGATGCCGTTTTGCATTTGGTTCATGACCACGCTGAGAGCGTGGTTCCGGCTGCGTTGGCGCACCATGCGCTCCTGCATACGTGCGATTAACGCGTTGTATTCCGCGGCTTCTGCAGAGGGAATTCCTTCGGAAGAGATTCTCGCATCACAGTTTCCTTCCGAAAAATCCGTCAAAACCAGCATTAATTGATCCAGCAAGCGCTGCTTGCGGGATACAAAGGTCAGCACCGAAATAAAGACGATGATGCATACGCTTAGGATGGTTAAGAACACAATGTGCGACTGTTCTGAAAACACAGACCACATGCTTGCGGACTTGATCGAAATGCGCAAAAACGCGCCATCCGTCAACTGATAGATGGCGTACAGCGTTTGTATGCCGCTGGCGCTTTTGCGCTGGTAGGAGCTGACCTCTTCGTCGGAGACGGCGGCAAGATCTTCTTCAGAAAGCGGTTCCGCTTGGCGCTTTGATTTAAAGATTGCCGTGCCGTCCCTTTGGAAAAGTGCAACGTCCCAGTTCCCCGAGTCGAAAGCATGAAGGGCCTCCACGCGAAGATCTTCTTCGGGAATTTTCTCCAGAAGGCCCGCGATGCCTGCACACGAGGAACGCATTTCAACGGTTTGATTGTCGTTTTGCACATTGGCCACACAGCCGCAGACAATCACCGCCACCACAATCAACAGCATCAGTGTTATCAGGGTCGCTCGAAAGGCAACCCTTGAACTCATAAGCGATTCTCCTGCCTGTCATTAAACTTGTAGCCAACGCCGCGAATGGTTTCGATATAATGCGCGTCGTCGCCCAACTTTTGACGGATGTGGCGAATATGCACGTCAACGGTTCGGGTTTCACCATAGAATTCATAACCCCAAATGCGATCCAACAGGAAATCGCGCGTGAGCACTTTGCCGCGGCTCATCACCAACAGCTTCAAAAGCTCAAATTCCTTCAGGGTAAGAGAAAGTTTTTCGCCATTGCGGAAGGCTTCATAATTGCCGACATCAATGGTGAGCCCGCCAACGTGCAGAATTCCTTCTTCATCGTTTTGCGGCGCCGCACGGCGCAAAAGCGCCTTTACGCGGGCGATCAGTTCGCGCACGGAGAACGGCTTGGTAATGTAGTCGTCCGCGCCCAGCTCGAGACCCAGAATTTTGTCCACTTCGTCGCCTTTGGCGGTGAGCATGATAATGGGTATATCCGCGGTTGTCGGCGCACTCTTCAGCCGGCGGCACACTTCCATGCCGTCGATACCCGGAAGCATGATGTCGAGCAATACCATCGCGGGGCGTTCATGCGCACAAACCACCAGCGCGTCTTCGCCTGTGGCGGCAGTGACCACTCGGTAACCCGAAGCCTCAAGATTGAACGACAAGAGTTCAAGGATATGAGCCTCATCGTCAACGGCCAAAATCAGTTCATTTGCCATGTGCGTATCCTCTTTCCTTTTCGTATATTGGTTTATCTGGCGGAAGGTTGTCCGTCAGTTGCACCCGTCTCCGCATCGATGAGCAGCTTGTTCAGCTCATCCATAAAGGTGAATATGTCCTTGAACTGGCGATATACGGACGCAAAGCGAACGTATGCAACTTCATCCAGCTTTTTCAGCCCGTTCATGACCTTTTCGCCGATAAACTGGCTGGAAACCTCTGCCTCTCCGCAACCGTACACCGCTTGTTCCACGTCCCGCACCAGCTTGTCGATGTCCTTGATGGCCACCGGCCGTTTCTCACAGGCCCGGACAATGCCCACCCGCAACTTTTCCGCGTCAAACGCTTCCCGGCGTTGATCCTTTTTTACCACCATCATCGGCACCATTTCGATGCGTTCATACGTGGTAAAACGGCGACCGCAGTTTTCACATTCCCTGCGGCGCCGGATGGTTGTGCCGTCTTCGTTTTGCCTTGAATCAATGACACGGCTCTGCGTACAGTTGCAAAAGACACATCTCACGTTTTCACTCACCTCATATGTAAACATTATACACATGAAACCGCATTCCGTCTAGTCCTTTTTTGAAATTTTCCGCTTTAGTCATGCATTTCTGCCGAAAATTCAACCAAAATTACATCGTCTCCGATTCTGCGTATGTGATTCCAGGGAATTGTCGTGCCCTCTTTCTCTTGCCGCAGGCATCCCAACAGGCTGCTTCGCGCCGGAACCACCAAGGCCTGGGCACATGCCTGCTCATCCAAAATCAAGTCTATGGGCTTGCCGAGCTTGCGCCCGTCGCAAATGTTGATGACATCCTTCTGCCGCAATTCCGAAAAACTCATATGAATCCCCCTCCTTGTCTCTATGCTATGCGATGCTTGCGGAATGCGCCACCATATTTTTGTATGCCTGGCATCTTAGAACACAATTGTGACTTTGTATGGCGGTGAAAAGGCAATTTTTCGACATTCGCGGCATGCTTGTCGAAATTCCGTGTCTTTCTTCGCTTTTTTGAATTTTTTGTTTTGCCTCCATCAAAAATTCTTGAATTTGCTCTTTTGCTTTGAAAAAAATGCAGGAAGCGAAAAACGATGATTCATTTTCGCGCAGGGCAGTTTGTTTTTCTTAGCTGATCTTTAGCAAAAATCGAAATGTGGCAGCATGTTAGCACATCCAAATCGTGCGATTTTTGCACGATTTGTCGAAAATAGAGCAAAAGCATGCGACAAAATTCTATCGAAAAGGAAGGACAAAGCTCGTATAATGCTTG
>JAQXRL010000317.1 GCA_029218505.1 Eubacteriales bacterium
ACTTAATATTGACTCAAAGCTCGATCCAATTAAGGAGCCTATTGATCACTTATTGGATTCTTGTGACGTCACAACCATCTTAAACAGCATCCTAGAGCGCACTTCAGATTTGGAAAACTCAATCAATAGCATTGGGTTTGATGTTGATGATGTAAAAGACTCAGTGGATAATATCAATACATCCATAGATTCTATGTCTACAGAATTATCGAGCATCAGTTCCGAAGTATCTTCTGCTAGCCAAGCTGCTGAAGATGCAAAAAGTGCTGTAGAAAGTTTAGAAACAACGATTTCGCTACATTCTTAATAAATTTACATCACGTTTCCCGTCTTCTTATCATGGCAGTCCTTACAGAGGGGCTGCCAGTTTCTTTTATCCCAGAACAATGTCCTGTCGCCTCGGTGCGGGATGATGTGGTCAACCACAGTTGCCGGAGTCAGTCTGTAAGCTGCCATTCATTCAAGACAGCGGACTTCGGCGGTTTTGGACGTATTGCAAAATGACCTTACTCCCATGAAAAACAGGCGTAAGGCCATGAAAACGATTCGAAAACGTGTTTCTTTTTTCTATTCAAGGCTTCGGGCGTAGCCCACGATGCTGTCCGCGTTGCTTTGCAAGCTTGGGCACTTTCATTGCTTCCGTGGATCTATAATCCTGCGCAAGCCGTCATATGATGGCCCAGCCTTGCCAAAAATCGCATTGCCTCCGGCTGGCACAATTTATCAAACACATTTATGAAACCATCCGCCTCAAAGCTAAAGCTGCCTTGATAGTCAATTTCCCGCAGGGCGGCAAGCGCTTCGTCCCAATGGATTTTTCCCATGTATGGCGTTAAGTGCTGATCGTGTTTTCCATCGTTGTCATGAATGTGCAGCACCTTTACCCGCTTGCCCAGCGTGCGGATCATTTCTGCGGGATTCTGGCCCATCAGAATTGCGTGTCCAGTATCTACGCAAGCCACAAAACGCTCTTCGCCGGCCATATCATTGAGCATATCGATGACATGCGCCATTTCCTGGGTTCGACTCGTGAGAGAATAGTCATAATCATCGGAAGGCAGTGTTGTAATTCCAAATAAGTTTTCTATCGCAATTTGAACGTCATATTTTTGCAGTAGCGGCAACAGTCCTTGAAAGAATTCGCGGTTTCGTGCATCCCCCAGTGCCTGATATTCTGGAGTATAATGCTCCAGCGGTGGCTGCAGAACGTGCATTACGGCATATTTGGCGCCTAATGCGGCACAACAGGCAATGCTGTTTTGCTGCATGCGGTACATTCCCTCGTTGTATGCCGTTTCTTCAGGGCGATATGCATGTGCAAGTGGCGTATGAATCTGCGAAACCGTCAAGCCGAATTCCCGGGCATATTCGCCAAGCTTCCGATAATGTTCGGCAAGTACCTCCATGGAATTGGTCGCCAGAGGGCAGGTAAACATATCCGTCTGTGGATGCAAAGACCAGTCTACCGTATCAAATCCCGCCTGCGCAGCTACTTCCAACGCGCCCTTTTCTCCGTAGATGGAAAACTGCCGCTCCAATTGTACTCCGATTTTCATTTTGATGCTTCCTTTCAACCTTTTACGGCGCCTAGCATGATTCCTTTGACAAAATACCGCTGCAAAAATGGATAGACGAACAGCACGGGAATAACCGTTACCATGGTTACGGTCATTCGCACGCCCCGTGGCGTGAGCATTGTTTCCGCGCTTGTTCCCATATTGCCCATTTCTTTGATTTCCTTCGTGATACGTTCTGCTTCATTGAGATATTTGTACAACATATATTGCAAGGTCATAATGTTCTTGTTGCTTAACGCATAAATGTGGTTATCAAACCAGGAATTCCATTGCCCCACGGCCGCATACACGCTAATTGTGGCGACAATGGGCAGCGAAACCGGCAGAATAATCCGGGCGAAGATCGTCAACGTGTTGGCGCCATCGATCATGGCGCTTTCTTCCACTGCTTTGGGCAATTGTTCCACAAATGTCTTGATCAAAATGACATAATATGCGTTCACTACCGCCGGCAGAATATAGACCCAGAAGTTGTTCAGCAATCCATAGGCTTTGATTACCAGATAGGTGGGAATCAACCCGCCGGATACATACATGGTGACGATCATCATGCGATACAAAAATTTTCGGCAGGGCATATCCTCCCTGGAAAACAGATACCCCAGCAACATGCAGGCAGAAACTGTACAAATGGTTCCCAGCAAGGTGCGCAGTCCGGAAATTCCCATGGCGTGGGCAACATTTTTCATTTGGAACACTTGAATATAGTTGTTGAACGTAAAATTTTCCGGAAACAATACCGCGTTGCCGGTGTTTCCGCTGCTCAAGGATTGCACCAGCACATACCACAGGGGATACACGCACAAGAGCGCAAGCAGGATGAAAAACAAGTCGTTGAAAAACACAAAGACTTTTCTGGATGTAGAGGAAGCTTTGTTTTGCATCATTCCCACCTCTTAGATAATGGAATTTCCACGAACTTTTTTCGCAAAGGCATTCGTGCCAAACAACAGTACAATGCTCACCACGGATTTGAAAATTCCCACGGCGGTGGCAAAGGAGTAATCGTTTTGCTGCAGTCCCAACCGGTATGTGTACA
>JAQXRL010000318.1 GCA_029218505.1 Eubacteriales bacterium
AAGGAAAAATATCCCGAGATGATTCCATACTCTCTCAGTTATTCTGCGGGGATGAATTCTAACTGGTTCAAGGCGGTATTCGGCATGTGGGCGGAGTTCGGCGTTGAGGACGGCAAGGTCGTCAGCAACTTCGAAAAACACATCAAGGAATACCTGACGTTCATGAGCAAACTGTACACGGAAGGCTTGCTCGATCCGGAAAGCGCATACCAAACCAGCAGCCAGCGCGCCGAAAAAATCACCGCCGGCAACGTGTTCGCGTGGGATGATGGCGTCTGGTCGAAGAATTTCCGTCAGGACTGGGCGGAAACAGGCGAGAATTATGAACTCGATTTCTTCCCGTGCTTCGAAAACATCGACGGTACCAAGGGCATGGCAGACGCGTTTGCATCTGCGAACATGTGGATGTTCCCAGTCACCAGCAAACACATCAATGAAGTTGTTGACATTATCAACACGTTCCTGACAGATTCAGAATTGGAGACCTTCGTGAATTACGGTGTGGAAGGCGAGCATTATACTGTGGATGAAGAGGGTACCTATCACACTGTGGAGGGCTACGAGGCAGTTATCTATAAAATTTACTATCGCTTGTGGTTCAAGGCGGATGTATGGTGGAACAATGCGGTGCTGGGTGATTTTGTTCCGGAAATCGAGAAGTGGTATAATGCAACGAAGGGGTTCGATAATGTTAATTTGTTTAGCTATATGCCGACTTCCGATGCGCAGACGGAATATCAATCCACCGTCGACGACATCCGGAATGAATATTGTGAAAAGATTATTACAGGCGAATTGAACGTTGACGCGACAGACGAAATGTTGCAGAAGATGTATCAGAATGGCTATGCCGAGATTCTCGCATCCGTGCAGGATTGGTACGATGCAGCAGGGGCTTCCCTGGCGCAGAGCCTGAATATGTAATTTCCCATGAGAATATTGGGGGTTGTTGCAGAATCTGCATTTTGCAATAGCCCCATCGTCTTGGCTTCCTGAGTATTTGCTTTTCGATGCTGGTCTAAAGGTCTTTCTGGCGGAAGAGACAGGATTTGATGCAGAGTTTCTTTTGACCCCGCGAAACATATGCGGCTGCAATTTGCTTCGCCCATGCGCTTGGAGCGCTTGGAGAGAGATGGCGTTTGGAGCGACGTGGGATCAGGTTTGGAATACACAATTCCGGAATTGATGGACTTTGATTGCGCTGTCTTCCGCATGAGCCCATGACGCGCGAAAGAACGAGCTGAAAAGGCACGCAGCCCCGCACGGGTTCCGAACAACCGGCGCATTTCGCGCATGACAGAAGAAAAACGCCTCCTTTTCCAATAACGCGGCAGTTTCGGAAGAGGAGGCGATCATTTTACGTCTGGGATCAATGCAAGAAATGCTGGCAAGATGCGCAAAACCTGCTCAAAACCCAGTGTAGCCGCGGCCTTTGCGTTGTGCCGCAGAGCGCGTTTTGTGCGCCCACGGCTTGCCAGCACGTTCTTCCGTTGAAACGCACAAAGGATACTGCGGCGCAATCCATGATACGGTTTGGCAGAACCAACGAAGCGACGCCGGTGCAAATGCAGAAGTCAGCATCGGCAATGGCCGCCTTGGGTGAATTGCCAACCCATTGCGCGTCGTCCTGCGCGCGATGGAAATCGCCGGGTTGACCGTGGAAACAGCGGCGCGGAAAGGATTCAAGAAATTATCTTGATTCCATAATCGTATACATGTTGACTTGTGCGAACGGTGAGAATACAATGCTATGGAAGCACGACAGGCTTTCGATGGAGGTAAGCTGAATGAACATTTCCGCAGGGAAAAAACTGGCGAATCTATTTGGGACGTTTTTGAAAATCGGCGCCTTTACCTTTGGCGGAGGATATGCGATGATACCGCTCATTCAGCGGGAGGCGGTGGAGCGCAATGGCTGGATTTCCGAAGAAGACATTTTGGAGATCATCGCGATTGCGGAATCTACGCCGGGGCCCATCGCCATCAATTCCGCGACGTTTGTGGGGTATCGCGTGGCCGGAATGTGGGGAGCGGCCTGTGCGACGCTGGGCGTTGTGTTGCCGTCGTTTTTCACGATTCTGCTGGTTTCACGGGTACTGCGGGAGTTTCAAAACATTCCGGTGGTTCGATATGCTTTTTTCGGCATTCGCGCAGGTGTGTTGGCGTTGATTGTCAAGGCGTTATGGACAATGTGCCGGAAATGCCCGAAAAGCGCATTGACGTATGTTGTGGCGGCGGGAGCGTTTTTGTGCGCGGGAATCCTGGACGTCAATGTGTTGTTGGTGCTGCTTGGCTGCGGCGCGCTTGGCCTGGGCAGCGCGCTGCTGGCGGCGAGGAGGGGCGTTCGATGATCCTGTTGGAACTGTTTTGGACATTTTTCAAAATCGGGTTGTTTACCTTTGGCGGAGGATACGCCATGCTGCCGCTGATCCAGGGAGAAGTGGAGGCGCATGGTTGGCTGCAAAGCGCGGAACTGGTGAACTTTGTTGCGGTGAGCGAAAGCACGCCCGGTCCGTTTGCCGTAAACATCGCCACATATGTGGGCGTGGAACTGGCGGGTGTTCCGGGAGCGCTTTGCGCCACAATGGGCGTCGTGTTGCCGTCCTTTGTGATTATTTTGCTGGTAGCCAGGTGTTTTGCCGCCTTTCAGAGCAGTTTCTTTGTGCGCGGCTGCATGGCCGGCCTGAAGCCTGCGGTGATCGGGCTGATTGGCGCTGCGGTTATTTCCGTGGGTGAGACGGTGTTTTTTCCAAACGGCATCTCTGCCGGCGTCTTGGGACAGAGTGAGTTTTGGGTTTCTGCGGGCGTATTTGCAATGATGCTGCTGCTTGCCTTTCGGAAGGTGCATCCCATTTTGATCATCTGTCTGTCCGCCGTTCTTGGGGTGGCGGCCGGCTTTTGTCTTGGACTTTAACAAAGCGAGGAAGCAAGTATGATGCATACAATTGAGAACGATCGGTTTCGTGTCTCCGCGTTGGAGACAGGCGCGGAATTGACCAGCTTTTGGGACAAACGGGAGCAACATGAATATCTGTGGCAAAAGAGCGAGGTTTGGATGGGGCAGTCGCCGTTGCTGTTTCCCGTGGTTGGAAAATTGCGAAACGACGCCTATTGCCTGCATGGCCGGCAGTATCATCTGCCAAAACACGGATTTGCCCGGAGGGCGGAGTTTGCGCTGGAGCGCCGGGAGCCGCAGGAAATGACGTTTCTGTTGACAGACAGCCCGCAAACGCGGGAAAGCTATCCCTTTGCGTTTGAACTGCGCGTGGATTACGCCATGCGGGAGGACGGATTTGCGATGCGCTTTCGCGTGAAGAATCCCGGCACGGAAACCATGTATTTTTCCCTGGGCGCGCATCCTGGATTTCGTTGCGCCATGGGGGATCGGGTGGTGATGGATCTGGAGGAGACGGCGGGCGCATACCGCCTTGGAAAAGACGGCTTGCGCGGGATGCATCCAATCCCTGTGTTCCATCATTCCAGGGAAATTGTCATTACGCCGGAAGTCTTTGCGGAAGACGCGCTGATCTTTGACGGGTTGCGTTCTTCAGGCGCAACGCTCGTGCGGAACAATGGGAAAAGCGTGCATGTGGATTTCGGCGGCGCGCCTTGCCTGGGCCTTTGGGCCAAGCCTGGCGCGGAATATGTATGCATCGAACCCTGGTACGGCATAGACGACCGGAGGGACGCCAACGTGGATTTTTCCCGCAAGGAACGGATTTGCGCGCTGGCGGCGGGAACAGAGTTCATTTTCCCGGTGACGGTTGCAGCCCTGTAGGGGCGTTGGAAATTGTGAGCGGGCGTTGCGGCCCGCTCAATGTGTATATGCGGGAAATCTCTGTGGTGGTCTTGCCGCGGGAAGGTCATGACGGACGCCGCTGCGCCGCCGGCTTGCCCTGGTATTTCCGGCGAGTGGCTGCGCCGCCGCGCAGATGGCGTTCCCGACGGTTGATTCCCAAAACCTGATCCACTTGCTTGGCCAAATCCGGATCGATTTCCATCAGACGCGTTCGCATGTCTTTGTGAATGGTGGTCTTGCTAACCCCGAATTTTGCCGCGCAACGGCGCACAGTGGCGCCGGTTTTCAGCATGTATTGAGCGGTTTCCACGACGCGGGTGCGAATTTCCTCCTTCAAAACGAATCCCTCCCGGCTCACGCTTGCGTTTCAAGCTATGCCGGGAGGGCGCGTTCCATGCGAATCAAATTTTGATTGCCTGCGGTGCATTGCGGTGGCGCGCGCGCTGCCGTTCCCGCATGACAACATTCATGACCAGGCCGATTGCCATCATGTTGGTCAACATGTTAGAGCCTCCGTAGCTCATGAAGGGGAGGGGAATGCCTGTTACGGGAAGCAGGCCAATGACCATGCAAATGTTTTCCACCACATGGAACAGGAACATGGCCATGACGCCAATGATGACATAAGAACCGAAGGGGTCCTTTACCCGCATGGACAGCATAATCAGCCGTCCCAGCAGCAGAGCATAGGCGGCAACCAGCCCCAACGCGCCCACCATGCCGAAGGATTCGCAGCACACGGAGAAAATGAAGTCCGTGTGATCGTCGGAAATGTATCCCAGGGAGGCGAAGCTGCCGGGCGACACAATTCCCTTGCCCAGCAGTCCGCCGGAGCCTACGGCAATTTGCGCGTTGATCACCTGGCGCGCGTCGTCGGGGTAAGACTCCGGATCCAGCCAGATCAGAATGCGCGTCAGTCGAAAACTGTCGGAACCGGAATTGTTCATGAAATACCATAGCGGGATGAGCATTAGAACGCCGATGCCAATGACGCCCAGAATGATTTTGTAATTTGTTCCGGAGACGAATACCATTACGGAGAAAATTGCCAGATACACCAGCGCTGTGCCAAAATCGGGTTGCCGAATGATCAGAATCAAGGGAATGCCCATGTAAATTACCAGGGGCACCAGATCCCGAACCTTCATGATGGGCTTTGTGCGCACGGAGAACGCCTTCGCAAAGGCGATGATGATGGCGACTTTTCCGATTTCGGAGGGCTGAAATCCGCGTTCGGATTGAGAACCCCATTGGAAAAAGGCGCGCATTCCGCCGCGTCCGGCCTCCACGGCCAACACGGCCAGCAGCATAATGATGTTGGCGGCATAAAACAGGTTCGCGTAATGGCCATACAGGTCATATTGGAAGAAAATAACCACCGACATGGCGACAAGTCCCGCCAGAATCCAGAAAAACTGCAATCGCGCATAGGTAATCGGCTGCGTTTCCAGCATTTCCATGATGGTGGCCGGCGTTTCCGTAACCTGCGTCGTCGTGGCGGAAAAAATGCATACCACGCCGAAAAAAGCAATGCCCAGCACGATCAGCATCAGCGGCCAGTCGAAATAACGCAGCAGATCCCGATCGAACTTGTTGTTGCGAATATAATGAAAAAATGCTTTGATGCGGTTTAACATATCCGCTCCTTTGGTCTTTTCGTGTAATCGTTAGTCTGCCAGGGAGTATTCCAGGGCAACGGAGGAATTTTCCGAATACCCCAGGCTGTCCAGATAGTATTCCGCGGTCTTTACGGCTGCGTCTGCGGAATACGCGCCGGAATAGCCGTTTTGAATGTACACGACCACGACGATCTGAGGATCGTCCGCCGGCGCATAGCAGACCAGCCACGAGTTGTTTTCCACGTCCAGGTCGGTACGCTCGGATGTACCCGTCTTTGCGCCGAAGGCGTATTTTGCGTTGGCAAACTGCTTGGCTGCCGTACCTTCGAAGTCCGTCACCATCTCCATACCGGTGCGGATGGCTTCGAAATAGGCGGGATCGGCGTTTATCTGTGTCGCCACCACGGGTTCCTTGTCCACGACCACGTCCCCTTCCGGAGAGATGATCTTGTCAATGATTTGTGCATCGTATACGGTGCCGCCGTTGACGATGGCGCACACATAACGGGCCACCGCGATGGGCGTCAACTGCGTGATGGACTGTCCGATAGAAGCCATGATGGTTTCGTTGGCCGTCCAGAACAGTTCCTGTAAGTATCGAACCATGGTATTGACCATGTAATGTCCGGACACATATTCCTTGGGAATGCCCAGATCGTACACCAGTACTTCCCGAATCGGGGTGTTCCATTCGCTCTTGGTGCTGTATTGGGTGGTGATGTCCATCAGGCTCTTGATGGCGGCTTCCAGCGTTTCTTCGTCGAACGTGGTGCCGCGGTCCTCCGCGACGCCTTGCAACACTTCGCGGATGGAATTTGCCACCAGAATCGGCCTGGCAGTGTATTGATCGTTGATGGCGCGGTCAGGGTCGTACAGCATGTCCTGATTGCCGACAAAGCTGGTGGCTTCGCCGGGCAACTCCACGTTGGTTTTGGAGGTCAGGCCAAGGGCGGCCGCCCATTTGTACAGCTTTTCGGAGCCGAGGCGATAGCCTACTTCGTAAAAGAAATAGTTGCAGGAATGGCCGATGCCCTCCACCACCGTCTGGTTTTGATGCTGCGAGATATCCGTGGTCCAGCATTTGGAAGGGTTTGCCGCGTCAGTCTTCGTGTAGGAACC
>JAQXRL010000319.1 GCA_029218505.1 Eubacteriales bacterium
CCAATCGTGGCCGACGGCGTGTACGGCGACCACGGGTGCTGATTTTTCCCCGGAAAAATCGCTGCCTTGCAGGTTTTGCGGCCGGAATCCGCAGGATTACAGCAAAATCTGGAGAGGGTGGCCGTGGGCGGGGGAGCTTGCTTTCCAGTCCAGCAGGTTGCAAAAAGTCTTTTTGGACAAGCTGCGCCGCAGGTTTTTACCGGCGGCTTTGAAAAATCCTGACAAGAAACAACCTTCGTCCCAAGGCAACTGCCCAGAGCTGGAGGCGAAGGTTGTTTTCATGGAAGTCGAATAGGCGTGACCAATTCCCCGGTTCAACTGGGTTGGAGCAAAAATCGCTTTCGCAAAAGACATGGACGACGTGAATCCCCGGAAAGGGAATTTGCGAAGCAAAGTGGGCGGCCACAGGAGTTAGGCCCTTATGGAGTTTGGTCGTAACCAACGGGTGGTTACGACCTTAGCCTTCAGGCAGATGAGCGAAGCGGAACAGAAAATCAGCCGCTGTACGGGCGGGGATAGAAAAGATGTACAAAAAGTGTGCCAAACTGCCACAAGAAGAATCCTTGTGCTTCCTGCAGAGAGGAAGAGAAGTGCATGGCGTATACCCAATGAAGGTGCAAGCACGCATCATGTAAAGATATAGGATGCCGGATTCTGTATATCTGCCTCACAATGAGCGCGTCGAGTTTCATGGGACAAGGGAAGGGAAACAGCGCGCTGTGGGGCTTTGACTGGCAAACAAACTTGAGTTGAAAGGATGGGAACAGACATCTTTGGGTGGAAGGATACAATGCAACAACAAATTGACCATGGACAAGGCAAAATCACCTGACGTCCTCTTGGGAGAGCTGCCAGAGGCAATCAGTCCTGTTCGGGCAAAGCAAACCACCCGCTCAACGGGCGGTTTGCTTTGTGAAAGCGCATATGGCGTTCGTGGTCAGCGAATGAAATTGGTGCGCAAGGGAACTTCAGAGACGGGCAAAGGAATACCAGCCCGCTTTCCGGCATCCAGGCAGCGCAGAATCCACGCCATGTTTGCTGCCAGGCGGCGCATGGTTTGCAGACCCTCCAGGTCCAGCGTGGCATCCTGCGCATTTGCGCCAAAGACCATGTTCCAGTATTGGCTGCCAACCAGCAAGGCGTCGGACTTGGTGAAATACTTGTTCAGCACGTCCACGGAAGCGGTGCAGCCCGCGCGTCGCGCGCATACGACGGCGGCGCAGGGTTTGTAAGCAAAGGCGTCGCTGCCGGCATAGAAGGCGCGATCCAGCACGGACAACAATGCGCCGTTGGGAGAGGCATAGTACACGGGCGATCCCACGATGATGCCGTCAGCGGCGCGGGCAAGATCCAGGAGCTCATTGATTCGTTCCGCATCAGGCAGCACGCAGCGGTTCGTCTTGCGGCAGCGACCGCAGCCCAGACAGCCGGAATAGGGTTTCGATCCAATCGAAAGCAATTTCGTGCCGATGCCTTCCGAATGCAGAGCGGATGCGATCTCCTGCAGGGCGGCGTAGGTGGTGCCCTTTGGATTCGGACTGCCATGAATGAGCAAAATTTCCATCGTATTTCCTCCCGTATGTTTTTTCTCTTATTATACATTGAACGAAATTTGTGTCAATGGCTTTCCCGACGGAATATGCTGTATCGACAGGATTTTCGAAGGGAAGTGTTTTTGTGTCCAGAATGAGAAAAATTGCGCTTTTGGTTGCGATTGCCATGGCGTTTTCTGTCTGCGCGTTGGCGCTCGGGCCGGATTCCGATCGGATTTACGCAGGGATCGACGTGAGCGCGTTTCAGGGGGAAATCGATTTTGAGAAAGTGCGCCAGGCCGGGATTGAAGTGGTGTATATCCGCGCCGGGCTGGGCGACGACTATGTGGATCCTTACTATCGCCGGAATGCGGAAGGCGCTCAGGAACAGGGATTGCGCTTTGGCTTCTATTATTATGTTACGGCCGAAAATGCCGATGAAGCAAGGGCGCAGGCGGAACGGTTTTATGATTTGATCCAAGAATACGAATACAATTGCCGGCCGGCGCTGGATTTTGAGGAGTATTCCGGAAAAAGCGCCGCGCGCATCAATGAAATCGGGCTGGCGTTTCTGCAACGGATTCAGCAGCTGACCGGCGTGACGCCGGCGCTGTATACCGACGCGTATGCTGCGGACCGCGTGTGGGACGCAGCGCTTGGGGCATACCCGCTGTGGGTTGCGGATTATGGCGCGGAAGAACCGGATGTCACCAGCGGACATTGGGAAGGATGGTCCGGATTCCAGTATACCGATCGCGGTTCGGTGGATGGAATATCCGGCAATGTGGATCGGGATCGCTTCACGGATACAATATTCGTGGACGAGACGCCGCCGGTGGAAGACGGATATGTATATCATGTGGTGCGCACAGGCGAAACGTTGTCTGAGATTGCCGCCAGATTTGATGTTCGCGTGGAGAGACTGGCAAGGCTGAACAATATTCAGAACGTGAATCTCATTTATGTGGGGCAGCTGCTGCGCATTCCTGTGGACGACAACTTCATTGCGTATGTCATTCGAAGAGGAGATACGCTGTATGCTTTGGCAAGGCGGTATGGCACGACCGTGGAAACGTTGGCGGAACTGAATCGCATTTCTGATATTTCCCGAATTATCGCGGGGGACACGCTGTTTATTCCCAAGAGGTAAGCGCCGGAAACGCAAGCCCGCCGGCGCAAAGAAACCCGGCGGGCTTTTCAAGCAGCGGGTTTTCTGGTATAATATTTCCTGGATTCGAACATGAAAATACACAAGGCTTTGCAAGGAGGCATGGAGATATGAGCGCAACGCCTGGCGAAATTCTTCGAAAGAAACGTTTTGGGGCAGAACTAAACGAGACGGAAATTCGGGCCTTCGTGAAGGGCGTGGTGGATGGTGAATTTGCGGATTACCAGACCGCGGCGCTCTTGATGGCGATTTGCATTCACGGGATGACAGAGCGGGAGACGCTTGCGCTGACGCTGGCGATGGCGAAATCCGGAGACACCCTTCATATGGAGGATGTTCCCGGCGTGAAAGCGGACAAGCATTCCACGGGCGGCGTTGGAGACACGACGTCGCTGATTCTGACGCCGCTGGTGGCCGCATGCGGGGTAAAGATGGCCAAAATGTCCGGCAGAGGACTGGGGTTTACCGGCGGCACGTTGGACAAGCTGGAAAGCATTCCCGGCATGAACGTGAACATTCCCATTCATGCGTTCAAGGACATTGTCCGCAAGGTGGGCTGCGCAATTGTGGGACAGAGCGCGGAATTGGCCCCGGCGGACAAGGTGCTGTATGCCCTGCGGGATGTTACGGAGACGGTGGATTGTCTTCCGCTGATTGTGTCCTCCATCCTGTCGAAAAAGCTGGCAGCCGGCTGTGACGTGGTGGTATTGGACGTCAAAATGGGCAGCGGCGCGCTGATGGAAACCGAGGAGCAGGCGACCAAGTTGGCACAGGCGATGGTGCGAATCGGAAATCTCAGCGGCAAGCACTTTTCCGCGCTGATCACCGACATGAACCAGCCGTTGGGCAATTACATCGGAAACGCATTGGAGGTGGAGGAGGCCATCGACGTGCTATCCGGGAAAATTGCCGGGGATCTCCGAGACGTTTCGCTGGAATTGGGTGCGTACATCCTTCTGGGCGCGAAAGCGGTGGAGACGATGGCGGAAGGACGGCGGCTGCTGTTGGAAAAACTGAAAAATGGGGAAGGCTTGGCCAAGCTGGGAGAAATGATTGCGGCGCAGGGAGGAAATCCCAAGGTCATCGGCAACACGTCGTTGTTGCCAAAGGCCAGGTATTCCGCAGAGGTAAAGGCGCAGAGCGACGGATATGTGGCGGCGATTCAGACGGCGGATGTGGGTATGGCGGCAAAGATGCTGGGCGCGGGCCGGGAACGCAAGGAGGATGCGATTGATCCGTCGGTGGGCATCATTCTGCGCAAGCGCATTGGAGATTTTGTGCATGCAGGGGAGAGCCTGTTTACCGTCAAATTTCAGGATTCGGCCAAGGCGGCCGGCGCGATGACAAAGCTTCGCCAGGCGGTGCGGCTGGAAAAACAGCCCGTTCCGCAGCCAAAGCTGATTCGCGCGGTTGTGGAGTAGTATGAAGACCAGAAGAAGCAGGAATCCAGAGAAGCGAGGACGATTTGCGCGCATTTTCGCGGGAATGGGCCGGGTGTTTCGGGCGCAGGATGGCAAATTGCGCGTC
>JAQXRL010000320.1 GCA_029218505.1 Eubacteriales bacterium
ATATGGGCGCAGGGGAAATGGATGCAATATGGGATGCGCTTGGTCAAAAGAACCCTCAATTGGCAGGCGTACGTGCGGAAGACATTTCGCCGGGAATGCATGCGCCTGCGCTGATTGGAAAAAATGGGAAACGCTATTTGGGCATGTTGAAGTGGGGATTTGCCACGCAAAATGGGTTGATGATCAATGCGCGGCTGGAGACGATTTGGGAAAAACCGATGTTTCGCCAGGCGGCCTCTGACGGGCGATGCGTGTTGCCGGCATGCGCGTATTATGAATGGCGGCGTGGAGACGGGCAAAAGTATCGGATTTCGCTGCAAAATGGCGGGCTGATCTATCTGGCGGGACTTTATCGCCCGGATGGAAGTTTTGTGGTGGTAACGCGCCCGGCGGATGCAGAAACGCGGGAGATTCATCCAAGAATGCCGTTGGTTTTTCCCAACAAGGCGCTCAGTGATGCGTGGCTGCAAAGCGAGGCGGCTGCCCGTGCAATTCGAGACGCCTTGCCGGAGATTTCGTTGCGCGCAGAGGCGCAAGGACCGGAACAGCAGCGCATGAATTTTGATGAATATGAATAGAACACTCCTTTGAGGATATGCTAATAGAAGCAAAATCCGCAAAGGAGTGTTTTTATGTCCAGAATCGAATGCTCGGTATGCCATCAGCCGGCGGACTCGAGAGCGCTGACCAAATGCTGCGACTGCGGAGCCGCCTTATGCGACGAATGTGCCGAACGTTGCATGGGGCTGTGTCCGGACTGTTTTGTGAATCTGGAATAGCGGCAAGCAAGGTGCGCAAGATTCAGACTTGCGCTTCCTTGGCGTGGGGCGAAAGATCCATAAACCATGTGTATTCGCCTTTCCATCCAACCTTGACTGTGCCCAAAGCGCCGTTGCGCTGCTTCGCAATGATGATTTCTGCGATGTTTTTTTCTGCGGTTTCCGGTTCGTAATAGTCCTCACGATGCAGAAACATCACCACGTCGGCGTCCTGCTCAATGGCGCCGGAATCTCGAATGTCGGAAAGCACGGGGCGGTGGTTTGAACGGCCCGTGGGCGCTCGGGAAAGCTGGGACAGGGCGATTACCGGAACGCCAAGTTCGCCCGCCAAAGCCTTCAGGGAACGGGAGATGCTGGATACTTCCTCTTGGCGGCTGCCGAAATGCCCGCTGGCCGACATCAACTGCAAATAATCGATCATGATCAGATCAAGTCCGTGTTCCAGCTGCAGCCGTCTGGCCTTGGACCGCACTTCCGGCACGGTTATTCCTGGCGTGGCATCCACGTGAATGGCAGACGGACCAATGGCGATCATGGCGTCGCACAGCTTGATCCAGTCATCGTCTTCGATTTGGCCGCGGCGCACTTTTTGCATGTCAACCCGAGCTTCCGTGCATAGCATGCGCATTGCGATTTGCTCGGCGGGCATTTCCAGGGAGAATACGGCGGTTTTTTTGCCCGCGCGGATGGCGGCGTTTTCGACGATGTTCATGCCAATGGAGGTTTTGCCCATGGACGGCCTGGCGGCAATCAAAATCAATTCGCCCGGATGCAAACCCGTCAACGTGTCGTCCAACTCGGTGTAACCGGTGGGAACGCCTTCAATCTTGCCGTGGTTTTTTACCAATTGCTCGATTCGTTCATAGGTAGAAATCAGAACCTGCTGTATGGGAATCAATTCTGCGCCGCCTTTGCGCATGGCAATATCATAAATCGCCTTTTCGGCGGCTTCCAGGATCTCCTGGGTTTCCTTTTCGGCGGAAAAGCTATCCTCCAAAATTTGGTCCGCTGCGCGAATGAGCTTTCGCAGGGTGGACTTTTGGTCCACGATGCTGATATATGCCTTTACGTTGGACGCGGAAGGCACGGCGCGACTGAGTTCTACCAGATATTGAGCGCCGCCGATGGCTTGCAGCTTCCCACGCCTGGACAACTCTTCGTCCAGCGTTACCAGGTCGATCGGCTTTGATTCTGCCGCCAAATAGCACATAGCAGAATAGACCTCGCGGTTTGCGGGGTCATAAAAATCCTCTTCAGCCAGGGATTCGATGGCCAAAAGGGCTGCTTCTTTTGAACGCAACATCGCGCCCAACACGGATCGCTCCGATTCTGGATGGTTGGGCGGGATTCTTGCGCCGGCTTCGGGCGTATACTGTTCCATGGAAATCAACTCCGCCGACAGCTTATTTTGTAACGGAGACGTTGACAATCATTCTGGTCGTCACACCGGCGCTGAGGCGGATGACGCAGAGGGTTTGTCCGGCGGCCTTGATTGGCTCTTCGGGTTCGATTTTCCGCTTGTCGATTTCGACGCCGTGCTGTTCCAACAGCGCCTGGGCAATTTGGTCATTCGTGACCGCGCCGTAAAGCTTTCCGTTTTCTCCGCCCCGCACGCTCAACTGGATGACTTTTCCCTTCAAAGCGCGCGCTTTTTCCTCTGCTTCCTGGCGTTTTACGTCGTCCCGGTGCTTGGCGGCTTGCTTGGAATTCTCAATGGAATTCAACGCTTCTGCGGTTGCTTCCTTGGCAAGTTTTTTGGGCAGCAGATAATTGCGGGCGTATCCGTCGGAAACCTCCACAACCTGGTCCTTTTTTCCGGAACCCTTTACATCGGTCAGAAAAATTACTTTCATGGTTCAAAACCTCCAATCAATTGTCTTTAGGGCCGTTTTTTTGACGTTCAATGGCTTTGCGTATCAGGCCTTCGGAACCGAAAAGCGCGCTTGCCACGCCATAAATACACAGCAGGAAACCGGCGTTCAACGCAAGGGGCAGCAAAACGATCAGGCAAGTTAGCGTGATGCGCGCCCCGGGACGGAACCCGCCCTGTTTCATCCTGCGGCACAGGGATGCCGCGGTTTGTATGGCGAAGGCAAGGGTTGCGAGGTCGTACACGGTATAAAACGCAGTGCCGCCCATGGAAAAACCGCTGCCAGCCATCAGGAAGGATACCAGCAAAAGCGCCAGCGCGCCGATGGACACCTTTGCGGGCAAACGCCAGTTTTCCAGGGAAATATAACTTTGCGCGGTGGCGTCGCCGCGGCGTGCCATCAGCCAGTTTCCCCATAAAACGCCCAATACCGACGTCAACGCGGCGCCGGACAGCAAACGCCCCGGCAAAAAGTATACATAGTATTTTTCCATCTGTCCCAAAATCCCTGTATATAGCGAACGCAGTTCCGTCATAGAATACCCGGACGCGTCCAGCCCGGAATATGCCAACACCGTGCGGAAGAATTCTTCCGGGATGGAAGCGATCTGTTCTTCCAGTGTGCGGATAACCTGTCCGATCAGGTTGGATCCCCAAAAAACGAACGCCACCGTGACCGCTCCGGCCATCGCCAGAATCGCCAGCATGACGCTGCGCTCCATCTGGTCAAAAAAAGGTTCCCGGCGTCTCATGCCCAGCAAAATGGAGACGATGGGCGGCAAGACTCCCACCATGCCCATCAGCAATCCGGGAAATCCAAACCCCAGGTACATGGTTCCCAGAAACGCACCGTTGAGCGCAAAAACCGCAGCATTCCCGAACCACACGGCCATGGCAGCGGACAGCAGCACGGGAATCAACACAACCGGCATCAGGGACATCGTTTCGACCATCAGCAGAAAAGGAGACAGAAGTCCCAGAAACAGCGCCAGGACGCAACCAACCAGGGTTCTTCCGAAACTCTTGCGTCCGCTATATCCCTGTGTCAAGGCATTTTCCTCCATACGAATCTTGATATTCTATATATTATAGCACGTTTGCTGCCGGCATACAAGCTTTCCAAGTATTCTTCCTGGAAATCTTGTGTGACAGCGATGAAAAGGCTTGCTTCCTCGCGAAAGCAAGCCTCAGCTTGTCCAAAAAGACCTTTTGACAAGCCGGTGAACGCGTCCCGCCACGGCCGCGATTGGAATTCGAGAGGACCGAAGCGCACGCATGCTCTCCCTGCGTTTTTCGACAGCAGGAGGCTTGCTTCCTCGTGAAAGCAAGCCTTTCGGGTTTGGAAACCGGTCTTATCGCAAAAGCGCGTCCAAACGATCGATGATTTCCCAATCGCCGTGTTCTACCGCCATTTGCAGCAGCTGTGCCTGAACGTCTTCCTGGGCATGCTCTGCCAGCTCCGCAGCCGCGTCCCAACAATTCGCATTTGCCAGAGCAACGCATGTTTCTTCAAGGAAATCGTCGTCCAGGTTATCCGAAAGCGCAACCAGGAATTCCACATCGGCATTTTCCAATGCCACGCGTGCCAGCCGCTGGGCCTGAGCGGTGTCCAACACGTCTTCCGTCATGGAGATCGCCAAGGGCTTTTGCCCGGCCTGATACGCGGCAATGGCAACATCGCAGGCGTACTCTCCCAAATCGAGATCGGACACATGTTCCGTCAGCCAATCCCATCGGCCGGCTTTCACGGCGGCCGCAGCGACGGCTGCTTGGGTTTCGAGGTCGGCCTCTTCCGCAATTTCCCCCAGCAAATCCCAGTTTCCGGCCCTCAACGCGTCCATTGCGGAAACGCTTTCCGCCTCGTCCGGAAGGTTTTCCGATACCCAATCCGCCATTCCGGCGGCATAGGCGGTCTGCGCGATTTCATGCAGCAGCGATTCGTCCGAAATTTCCTCTATGTGTGCCGCAAGCCAATCCCATTTTCCTTCGGAAAGCGCCTTTTGAAACACCATTTTTCGCGCTTCCTCCGCAGTCGCGGCGGGACGGGAGGATTTATGGGACTGTGCGTCCGCGAAGGCGCTGGCAATATCCCCAAATACGCTTTCCCCGAATTTTACGGCTTTGCGAACAGCTACGTCCACGCCCTTGCCGATTTCCCGGCCGAGATTATCCATGGATCTTGCGAAGTCCTCTGCCGCAGGACGGATGATTTTCTGTCCCTTGACGATGGAAAGCGTCAGTCGATCCACGATGTCCTGGCTGAGAAATGGCGCAAGGCGGCGAAGCATTTCCCAATTGATTTGTCCATTGCTCTGCATGATTAGACGTCCAAGGCATTCCCGGCTGAGAAACGGCGCGAGCGCGACGATCTGCTCCGTGGTAAGATGCAGGCCTTCGGCGCCTTCCACCAGTTTTTCCAATGCGGATTTGCTCATGAAAGGAGCCATGGACAGCAGCTTCTGAAAGTCAATGGTCTGTTCGCTGGATGTTGGTTCCGCGCTGCTCGCTTCGTCCTCCGGCTTGCTCTGCGGCGCTTCTGCGTCTGCTTCATCATCTTCCGGATTGTCCTGCGGCGCTTCCGCGTCCGCTTCTTCCGTCTCCGGCGCATCCGTCCTCGGAATGCTTGTCGTGTCGGACCGTTTCGCCGGCGAGAAGAAATCGCCGATTCCGTCGAAAACCCCCTTAATCCGTTTTCCAATGTCGTTCAAAGGATCCGGGGAAGGAGCGCTTTGCGGCTGCAGACGTTCCGGGGGAACTTCACCGGAAAGCAGTTGTTCCATGGTAACGCCAAAAAGTCCTGTTAGCGCCATCAGCGTTTGCACGTCCGGCAGCGCTTGCCCTGTTTCCCATTTGCTTACGGCCTGATGCGACACGTTCAACGTGGCTGCCAATTGCTGCTGGGTCAGCCCCATTGCCTGGCGCAGGGAGGAAATCGCGGTTCCTACTTTCATGTTGTCAATCATATTCCGAACCTCCTTGTTCTGTGCGGTTGATGTTGCTTGGAAGCTGTCTGTATTCTACGGGATTCAACTTAAAATTGCAAGCAACTACAGGTTGAATTTCGTAGAATCCTGGTTGAATTCGAAAAATTGCTAGCACTCGTCAAAGATGAGTGCTAAAATTTACTTGACATTTCCACGTTGCCGCGCTAGAATAATGACAACAAATTCACCCGGAGGCGATTATGATGGCGGAAAAAGGTACGATTTCCATCAATGCGGAAAATATTATGCCAGTCATTAAGAAGTGGCTGTATTCGGACAAGGATATTTTTGTGCGGGAACTGGTTTCCAACGGCTGCGACGCGGTGCGGAAATATCAGCGCCTGGTGCAGTTGGGCGACGCCCAGGAGGACGGACCATATCGCGTGGACGTCGTGCTGAACGAGGCGGAAGGAACCGTTCAGTTCAAGGACAACGGCATTGGCATGAAGGCGGAGGAAGTAAAAAAATACATTGCGCAGGTGGCCTTTTCCGGCGCAGAGGACTTCCTTGCCAAGTATAAGCCGGACGAAGGCGAATCCGGCGGCATCATCGGACATTTTGGCTTGGGGTTTTATTCGGCGTTCATGGTGGCGAAAAAGGTGGTTATCGATACGCTGAGCTACCAGGAAGGCGCGCAGGCGGTGCGTTGGATTAGTGAAGACGGCATGGAATACGACATGACCGAATCGGATCGGGATCAGCGCGGCACCACCATCACGCTGTATATGAATGACGATGAGCATGATTTCCTGAAGTTGTGGGAGATGCGTTCCACGTTGGAGAAGCACTGTGGTTTCATGCCGGTGGAAATCTATCTTTCGGAAGTCAAGCAGCCGGAAGCGCATAAGGAAGGGGAAGAGCCCAAAGAGGACGCGGAAAGCGCGAAGCCCCAGGAGCCGCAGAAGATCAACGATCCTCAACCGCTGTGGCTGCGCAAGCCTTCCGATGTGACGGAGGAAGAATACCGGGAGTTTTACCACAAGGTGTTTCACGACTACGACGAGCCGCTGTTCTGGATTCACCTGAACGCGGAATATCCGTTCAATTTGAAGGGAATTTTGTATTTCCCCAAGATTAAAAACGAATTTTCCGCCAGCGAAGGCGTGATCAAGCTGTATAACAATCAGGTGTTTGTGGCGGACAATATAAAGGAAGTCATTCCGGAATTTCTGATGCTGCTGAAGGGCGCAATCGACTGTCCGGATTTGCCGTTGAACGTATCCCGTTCCTTCCTGCAAAACGACGGATACGTGAAAAAGATGGCCGCATACATCACGCGGAAAGTTGCCGACCGTCTGGTGAGCGAATTCAACAACAAGCGCGACGACTATCAAAAGTATTGGGATGATATCCATCCCTTTGTGAAATATGGTTGCATCAAAGACGAAAAGTTCTATGAACGCGTAAAGAACGCGATTTTGTATAAGACCACGGATGGCGCGTATTTGACGCTGGAAGAGTACAAAGCCAAGAACTGCGAAGAAGGCAAGGACGCCGTGTTGTTCTACGCCAGCGATGACAAGCGCCAGGCGCAGATGATTAAACTGTACACGGATCAGGGCAAGGACGTAGTGTTGTTGAATACTCTGATTGACAACAACTTTATTTCCTTCCTGGAATACGCGGAGCGGGATGCAAAGATCACGTTCCGACGGGTAGATGCCGCGGCGGAAGGCCTTACGGAAGAAGGCGAGACGGACGAAACCATGCGCCTTGCCCTGGAAAAGCGCTTCCGGGATTGCACGGGCGACCAGGAATTGGAAGTGCAGCTGAAATCCTTCAAGGATGAGGACATGATCGCCATGATCACGGTGGACGAGCAGACCCGGCGCTTCAGCGACATGTCCAAAGCATGGGGCCGGGATCTGAATCTGCCGGAGAAACGCACGCTGGTTCTGAACAGCAAACATGCGCTCATTGGCTGGATTGCCAAGCAAGATTCTGACGACGACGCCCGGGATGTTTGCCGGCAAGTGGTGGATTTGGCGGAAATGGCGCGGCAACCGCTGGTTGCAGAGCGTATGGTAGAGTTTTTGCACAGAAGCAACCTGTTGCTTACCAAGATTGTAAACGGATAACGCGACGCAGGGCCGGCGGAAACGTCGGCCCTCAGCTTATCTGGACGACGGCGCATCCGCGCGCTGGCTTTTGCGAAGGGCGCCGGGAAAACCATCCCGTTCGGAAGTTTGCGAAGAAATATGCCTTCATGTTCCGGGAGCGGTTCGGTTTGCGTTGCAGCGGGGAATGCTTGCAGTTTTTACAGGAGTTCCGTATAATAAAGATGTTTGCGAAAGAAAATGGAGGTTGAACCCCATGGATGCAATGCGCGCGTCGCAGGTCATGGCCGCTTTGGATGGACTATATCCTCAAGCGCGTCCGGAACTGAATTTTTCCAACCCATATGAAACGCTTGTGGCCACGATTTTGTCCGCGCAATGCACGGACAAGCGTGTGAATGTGGTT
>JAQXRL010000321.1 GCA_029218505.1 Eubacteriales bacterium
AGCACGAGAGGGCTTGAGGCTACTCGAATTCCAATCGTGGTCGGCGGCGTGTACGGCGACCACGGGCGCTGATTTTTCTGGAATCCGCAGGATTTCCGCAAAATCTGGAGAGGGTGGCTGTGGCGGGTGAACTTGCTTCCCTGTCCGCCAGCTTTTCAAAAAGACTTTTGGACAAGCTGCAAAACCACCCGTCTAAAACGGGTGGTTCTGGCGATATCATTCCGCGGAAAGCAAATCCCGGAAGTTTTCCAGCCGATGAAACGTAATAGAATTGCTGTCATGGAAATTATGCGCCTGATTCCATGCCGTGCGACACACATACAAGAGATCATCGCCATCAAAAATGAAGTTGGGATATTGATATGCCACCATGTTTGCATCATGCAAATGATAGTCCAGCACTCGTTTCAACACGCGCCAATGCACCAAGTCTTCCGATACGCTCAGGCTCAATACGGTGCGCGTGTGATATTCGGGCCCGGTTTCATTCCCCATGGCGAAATACAAACCCGTTTGCGGATCCTTGCGCAAACAGAACTTATTGCGCACGCCTACAGGCATATCCGTCACCCGCACAAATTCCAGCTGCTTTTCCGGATGTTCCTTGTCTCCCCGCAGCAATGCCGTTTGATTATATGCCGGCCGGAGCAAATGCAGCGGATCCAAACGCATCATGTTGCAAATCGTACCGTCTGGCGCCACAACGGCATTGCCCTCCATGTAATAACCGTAATCGCTTTGCGGCATGCCCGGCCAATGATAATCCGGCGCCAACGGTTCCGTCAACGACCAGTTTTCCGGCACCAGCAAATCCGCCGACGCATCAATGGACAACAAGGCGGCATGCAGGGGGAAATCCGGCGAATTGCCGTATTCTACGCCGGTATACAGCCTGCCTTCATGTTCAATGACCGGCACGGCGCCTTTATGATATCCTCTTCCCCAAAAATTCCCACCCTGAAACAGCCGAACCGGCGCAGACCAAGTCTCACCTTCGTCATCGGAACGTCCAATCATCAGCGTGCCAAATTCCGTATCTGCGGACAGAAGATACAGCGCGCCTCTGTGCAAAAACAAATTCGGCCAGAAACTGGGCACAATGTCCGTAACATACCTCCATGTCTTGCCGTCGTCCACGGATTTGAACAACTGGCTCAAATTGTTCGCGCCGCCGTTGAAAATTTCGTGTCCCGCAATCAGCGCGCCGGAAGGCAGCCGCACAATGCTGGGAGAACCCAAATATCTGCCCGAACAAAGATACGTCGAATCCTCCGGGTGCAGATAATTGATTACCACGCCTTCCGGCGCGCCCGTGCGCGCCAGGCGCAGCGGACTGTATGCCGAACCATCCGCCCGCGCCACTTGAAATTCGTATTCCACATCCGGCGTCAACCCGGAAATCTCCACGCACCCTTGCTCCGCGCGCATGGTCTTCCATGGCATAAATTTGTGGTATTGCCTGTATTGCAGCACGTGCTCCCCCGCATCTCCAAGATCAAACCATTCCACCTGAATGGTCGTATCTCCCGGAGCAATGCGGCGAATGCACGGCGAAACTGCTTCCTGCCGCGCGTTGGCCTGCACCCATGGCTTGTAGTTCCAATTGGCATATCCTCTCATGGAGTCTTCCTCCCTGTCGTTTATTTTCGATATTCTGCCACCGTGATTCCAAACAATTCCTTGAATTTTTTGCGGAAACTGGAATCGTCCAAATATCCCACGGCCAATACAATGTCGTGGATCGCCATATCCGTGGTTTTCAGCAGCATTTTCGCTTTTTCCATGCGCAGCTTCGTCAAATACTGAATATAAGACATCCCCGTATGGGACTTAAACAGGCGGCTCATGTATGTTTTGTTGATTCCAATGTGTTCCGCAACCTGATCGGCTGAAAGATATGAATCCGTATAATTCGCCGCCATGTATTTTAGCGCCCTGTCAAACGTATCCTGAGGCGTTTTGTCCTCAATTTTGCGCAGCAGGGCCTGCAGCTGTTCCAAAAAGCGCGCCGCATCGCTGTATTCAAACGCTTCCACTTCCTCGGGCAGGCAATTCTCTTCCTCCGGCATTCGGTCGTGAATAACGCCCAGGATTCGATTCGTCAGTTCATACCGCAGCGTGTTTTTATCGTTTCCGGAGCATTCCAACGCCTCAATGCCGGCGCACACGGGCCCTACCATTTGTTGCGCCTTGGCGATTTTGCCATTGTACAGCGCCGCAAGCAGCTGCTCCCGCAGCGCGCAGTTTTCTCCCGCGCTGTCCTGGGGCAATTCATCCCATATTTCTTGCATGGAAATCGGTTCCGATTGGCCGCTGCTGTCGCGCAGCTGAGCAACCAGCCGCTGCCACGCGTAATTGACCATATTCAAGTCATGGAACACCGGGCTGAACACAATCCGCGCCTGTTCTCCGCCGGGTTGCAGCCGCCAGATTTCCTGGGAAAGCTGTTCCCTGCGACGCCCATCTGCGTCCTGGTTGGGCAGTTCCTGCAAAAAGCAGAACAATCGCTTGTCCGAAATCATCTCTTCGCAGCACAGGTCTTCCCGAAACATGTCCATCAATTCCGGCATCAGCATGGAGTTTTCCGGAAGCACCACCGCGCCAACAACAAAATATTCCTCGCACAGCGCAACACCGCTGAGTTTCATCATGTTGTCCAGTTCCTGTCCGTCCATGTACCAATGATGAATCAGGGCCTTCAGCGCTTGCCGGCGAATTTCCTCCTGATACAGCTGCCGGGCGGTCGACAGGCTGTGGTATTGCTCCCGCACATTGCCCGCAAGCCTTCGCAAGCCCAGATATTCATCCGATGGCATGGTGGAAGCCGCCTCGTCCTCCGGCGCAATGGCGATTTTCCGAATGGTGTCCTCCAGCTGCTGAATGTGGCGCATTTGGCGGCTGCTTAAGCATAGCGTGGAGAAAACGGAAAGCAAAAATCCCGTTAGCATCAACAACACATTATGGCGTTGATATTGTTCCGCCTCCGCCACAAGGTGATTGGGACGATAATATGCGCATAGCGTCAATGTATCGTGTACCACGGAACAGCTGACCGCTTCCATGTCCATGCAGCTGTCATGTTCCGCAAGCAAGCCTTTCCTGTCGAACCACAGGCTTTGGTCGTCCGAAAAGCGCAATTGAACGGCTTCAATCTGTCCATTCCACAATCTGGACAAAAGCTTTTGCGCGGAGACAAACGGAAGCACGTAATTTACGGACACATCTCCCCCGACGGGACAATGCAGCAGCAAAAAACCGCTTTGCCCGCTGTTCCAGAACGGCACAACCCGATATTGTTCATCCTCGAGAACCTCCATGGCGTTCGCTGTATCCGCCAGCCCCAGCGTGCGACGCAAATAGGTTTGCGTGCCCGTTAGACCGCTTGCCGAATACACGTTTCCTGTTCCGTAACATAAAAATGTGTTCGTCACATATCCGTCGTGGATTGTGGCATATTTCAGCAGCTGTATTCCATTGTAAGCTCCGGTCATGCTCGCGGTTACAACGCTTTTGCGCAATTCCGGCGCGTTGCTCAGCGTAGACGAATTGATATTGTACGTGGACAACAGAGCGCTCATCTCGCTTGCCGTTTGGCGAACGTTCATGCGAATACTCGCCTGGGTTTGCATCCGGCCGTTTTCCACGCTGGACCACGTCTGAAGGACGCTGACAAGCATCAGAGGAATCCATACGACAAGATATGTAAGGATCAAACGCTTCAGCAACTTCCAATCCAATGTCATAGGAGAATCCTCCCTCCAGAAAATACGCCCTCTCATTATACCACAAAATCACCGCGCATTTCTCTTTCTCTGCGCAGTTTTGCAAAACCGTGGTGGCAGGATTCCCCCGCCACCACCAGGCACCTTTTCCCTATTTACTTGCTGAACCGGTCATAGGCCGCCTGCTCGATTTCCACCAGGCGCTCCAGGCCCATGTTCTTCAGCGTGTTCACATAATTATCCCATTCCGCATCAATGTCGGACTCGCCCGTGATGAACGCAGCGCGCATCATCCCCCGATAGCTGTCGATATCGGTCATCAA
>JAQXRL010000322.1 GCA_029218505.1 Eubacteriales bacterium
TGGACGGGTATCGCCGTGTTTTGGAATATTCGGAAATATGGCGCGGCTATGCGAACACCATCTATTACACCGTGGGCGGCACCATTTTGAACTTGCTGGTGACGTTGCCATGCGCATATGCGCTTTCCAGGCGCGATATGCCCGGCAGGAACTTTCTTATGGGAATGTTTCTGGTAACCATGTACGTGAGCGGCGGATTGATTCCCAGTTATTTGAATTTGAAGGCGCTGCGCCTTTTGAACACGCGAACCCTGATGTTGATTACGGGACTGACTTCTACGTATAACATCGTTGTGAGCCGTACCTTTTTCGCGAGCATTCCCATGGAGATTCAGGAATCCGCGACGATTGACGGATGCGGGCATTTTCGAACGTTTTGCTTGATTGTGCTGCCTCTTTCTCAGGCGATCATTGCCGTCATGGCGCTGTATTTTGCCTTGGGACACTGGAACGATTATTTCAACGCAATGATCGGCTTGCGCAATCGCGCGCTTTATCCGTTGCAGCTGTTTTTGCGGGAAATTCTGGTGGAAAGTCAAATTGACGCCGCAATGCTGGAAAGCAACCTGGATTCTGCGGAAGCGATGGTGGAAAAGCAGAATATTGCCAATTTGCTGAAATACAGCGTAATCATCGTCTCTACATTGCCGATGCTGATGGTTTATCCGTTTTTGCAAAGATACTTCGTCAAGGGAGTTTTGATCGGCTCGATCAAAGGATGAACGCAGGGAGATTACGGGTATTCTTCAGCCCGTATCCATAGAAGATTTTATAAGGAGGTTTGCAAAATGAAGAAGACAATGTGCCTGTTGATTGCCATGATGCTGGCGATCACCGCGCTGACCGGCATGGCGGTGGCGGAAGAGAGGGAAATCATCGAAATTACCGTTACCGGGTCGCGCAACGCATATTGCGACAACTGGGAAGACACGGAGTTTGCCAAATCCGTGTTGGAGCGCTTTGGCATCAAGTTGATCGACCAGTCCTTCTCCAGCGAGGAATGGACCGTTCAGTATGGATTGCTGTTTGCGTCCGGAGAATTGCCGGACTTGTTTGTGAATACCGGTTGGAACATGAACACGGTAAGCGATTACGGTTCTCAGGGCTTTTTGCTTTCCTTAAATGACCTGATCGAGACCAGCGGCGTCTATTGCAAGGCTGTGTTTGACGCCAATCCGGACATGCAGCGCATTGTTACTTCGCCGGATGGCAACATCTATTGCCTGGTAAACGGCAGCGCCATCCCCGCCAACATGGCAAACCGCAACTGGATCAATGAAAAATGGATTGAGAACGTTGGCATGACCTATCCAGAGACGCTGGAGGACCTGTACGCAGTGCTGTGCGCGTTCCGGGATCAGGATGCAAACGGCAACGGAGATCCTTCGGATGAAATCCCCGCCTCGGGCACCATTTTGCATGAAATCGTCTTGAACGCCCTGGGCATTCCCACCAAGAGCAGCTCCGGCGCCGGATTCTATGTGAATGCGGAAGATGAAGTAACCATGATCGCGACGGATGCGCTGTACAAGGTATTCCTGACTTACATGCATCAATATTATGAAGAAGGGCTGCTGGACAGCGCCACGTTTGTGCAAAGCGGCAGCGAATTCAACGCAAAGATCGGCGAAGGCCGCGTCGGTGCGTATACCCTGGCGGCTCCGTGGCTGTATGAATCCGAGGAAACTGCATGGGATTACCGCTATTTCGGCGGCCTGACCAGCGAATACAATTCGAACAAGATCGTGGGCGCTTCCTCCGGCGTGGATTCCTGGGCGGCCGTGGCCATCAGCGCTTCCTGCGCCTATCCGGAACGCGTGTTTGAAATGCTGGATTGGCTGTATTCCGACGAAGGCTCCACGGTGGGATTCATCGGCGAGGAAAATGTTGGATGGAAGTGGGTCAACGAGGCGGAAGGCGATTGGGCCCGCGTGCTGCCGGAAGGCTGGACGGATTCGGACGAGGCGTATCGTGGCGGCACTTTGACCATTCTGGGATTGAATCTCTATCGCAGCGAGGAATGGAAACTCTTCAAGCCCACGGGCAACAATGTCTGGCTGTATGATCAATATACGGATTATGCGGTGCCGTATTTCACCAGCGCATTCCCGTCCGTTGTTCTTACGGAAGAAGAACTGGACAGCATTTCCGGCATCGCCACGGACATTGAAAGCTATGTTACCGATGCCACCACGCGCTTCATTGTAGGCGAAGAGGACATTGAAAGCGGTTGGGACACCTTCCAGAACACTTTGCGTTCCATGGGCGTTGAAGACTATACGGCAGTATATGCCGAAGCGTATGCCCGGTTTATGGGAAAGTAAGAAATACGTCGTTTTTGACGGCAAGGCAGAGGAAAACGCCTCTGCCTTGCCCGGCATCCATTTGATCTGCAAGGAGGATTCTCCGTGAGATGTCCGCGCATTCCCATTCGATGGAAATCCAGCTTCCTGAAAAAGCTGTTCCTTTCTTATGTCTTTTTGCTGTTGCCCACGTTTACGGTGTTTGTTCTTTGCACCAGCAGCATGTTTGCTGTGCAGCGGCAAACGGTGGAAACCTCTGTGCAGACGGAACTGGAACAGGTAACTGCCCAGTTCAAGACGCAAATTCAGGCGTTTGAGTTGCAAAGCATCTATTTGAGCCTCAAGGAAGACATTGTGGGGGAAAAAGTGCTTGCCAACGGAAGTTCCGCCATCGGAATTATCGAACGGCTGAGGGACATCGTGAATTCCAACCAGCAGGTGGCGGATGTGATCATCTCCTATGGCACTGGCGACGTTTATGCCTCCGGCGGCATGTCCAGGCTGGAAAACTATGCCGGCATTCAGATTTTGCCTTCAGAACGCATTGCGTTTGAGGAAATCATCAATGACATGGAAAGCCGCGCAATTTCCCTGGTTGCGGCGGCAAAAAATCAGGCATATGTGCTCTATCATGTGTTTGTTCCGGGGTTCAACAGCATATATTCGCTGTCCATCAATTTTCTGATGGACCTGCAAAGCTTTTCGGATTATCTCACCGTGCTTTCCGATGGATATCAGCGCCGCCTGGCGCTGGAATTTCCGGACGGCAGGGTGGCGCTGTTTGAAGAAAAGTCGGACGAGTACAGCCTTATGGTGACGGACGATCCGCAGCGCACGTGGCGCACGGCGAAGGGGCTTACGGTGCTGACATCTCAGCAATCCTGTATGAACGTGAATTTTTGCGCCAGCTATCGGGAGGATTTGCTCTTTCAAGGCGTCACCAGACAGTGGAGAACGGTGCTGATTGTGCTGGCGGGACTGCTTCTGGTGGCCATGGTTACGGCGTTTGAGATCAGCAAACGCAATTCCAGTTCCATTGTGCAATTGGCGCAAACGGCCCGCAGCTTTGTGCAGGCGGGACAGGATCGGGACACGCAGGAGGACGAACTGGCGCAGATTCGGCGAATGATTGAAGCCACCATGGAGGAAAACGAGCGCATGCGGCTAACCGTGGCAGACGCGCGAAACCGCCTGGCGGAACAGGTGGTTTTGCTGCTTTTGCATGGCGTGGTAAAAAGCCGCACGCTGCTGGAAGAAGCGTTGCAGGCCAGCGGGCGGGAACTGCATGAAAGCAGCGCGGCGGTGCTGATTCTGGCTGCGGAAACCCCGGAGCAGTGCGGCGCGGAATACTTAAATCGCCTGGCACAGTTGCCGGAATGCGGATTGTCCTGCCGGGTAAGCGTGCCGGACGGAGAAGCGTTGGCGGTGTTGTTGGATGTGGCCAACCCGGATCCTTCCGGTCAGCAGCGGCGGGAAGTGTGCCGCAGGATTGATCGCGGATGCGACCAGGCCGGATTGCCGCGGCCGGTGCTTTGCGTAAGCCGCGTTTGCGAACAATTGGAACAGGTGAGTCAGGCCTACATCGAAGCGACGTTTGCCTATCGATCCAAGAGAAACAGCGGCTATGGACGGGTATTGTTTTTCGACGAGCTGCTCTCCTTCGACATGCCGATTTTGAGCTTTGAGCCGGAGACGCTGATTCAATTGGATCAGGCGATGAAGGCGCGCGACCGGCGAAAAGTGACGATGCTGCTCAACGGCATGCTGAACGAAGTGGATGCCTGCGGGGAGCATCCCAGAATGCAGGTGGCGATGCGCTATTCCATTTTGCAATCGGTTCTGCACAGCTTGATGGAAATGGGAATCGAGCGGCAGTATTTCACGGATATTTGCGCCATGAACCCGGCGGATGGAAACCAGTTTCCGCGGCAGATGGAATGGCTCATTCGTGCGATTTGTCCGGATTCCGCATCGGAAAGCGACGAGGCGTTTCAACGGGTGGTGCGCTATATTGAGGAAAATTCCATGGACCAGAACCTTTCGCTGGAGCAAGTGGCGGAACATACGGGAATGAGCAAAGAAAAGATCAGCCGCGCTTTTCGAAACCGGATGGGACAAAAATATATCGACTATCTATCCGGATTGCGAATGCGACAGGCAGAGCGGCTTTTGCGAGAGACGGATTTGCAAATTCAGGAAATTACCCGGCGGGTTGGTTATTGGGATGGCGTCAGCTTTCAAAAGAAATTCAAGGCGACTTTTGGCGTGAATCCTAGCGAATATCGGAATGCAAATGCAGAAAAAAGGAAGGAAGTCTGATTTCATGAAGACAATTTGTGAAAACCTGAACACCCCTGTCATGGGCGAGTACGATGTGGTCGTGGCCGGCGGCGGTCCGGCGGGCGTGGGCGCGGCTTTGGCTGCGGCGCGCAACGGCGCAAAGACGCTTTTGATCGAAAAATTCTCCTGCCTGGGCGGCATGTGGACGGCGGGACTTGTGAACCCGTTGTTCGATTACGAAAACAAGGGCGGAATTGTTCAGGAAATCGTGGATCTGATCAACGCGGCGTCCATGAACTATCACAGCGGCGATATGTATACCTTCGATATGGAATACATGAAATTGGTGCTGGACCGGTTGGTGGTGGGCGCAGGCATTGACGTGCTGTTTCATTCTTATTGCGCCGCTCCCATCATGGAAAATGGCGCCATTGTGGGCGTGGTGGTGGAAAACAAAGGCGGCCGGGAAGCATATTTGGCTCGCCGCGTGATTGACTGCACCGGAGACGGAGACGTGGCGGCGCGGGCGGGAGCGCCCTATTGGGTGGGGCGCCCGGAGGACGGCGCTTGCCAGCCCATGACGTTGATGTATAAGATCAGCAACATGGATTATGTACAGGAGTATCCCAATCCGTTGAAAAATAAAACGGAACTGTTTTGCAAGATGAAGGCCGCGGTGGAACGGGCCGGTATGCCGGACTATGAATTCAATTTTGAACAGCCGTGCCTGCTGGCGTTGCCTGGAAGCCATACGGGCGTTATGCAAATGACGCACATGCGCGGGTATTCCGCCATAGACCCTCGTTCCCTCACCAAGGCGGAAATAGAGGGCCGGGAGCGCGTATGGCACGCAATGAACTTCCTGAAAACCTATTTGCCGCAGTTTAAGGACGCGCAGCTGGATCAGACCGCTTCCATGATCGGCGTTCGGGAAAGCCGCCGCATCGAAGGCGAATATGCTCTGACATATGAAGATTTGCGGGATGGCCGCCATTTTTCGGATGGGATTTGTGTTTGCGCCTTTGGCATCGACATCCATCAGCCCGACGGCAAGACGCAGGAGAGCGGCGAACGGTATCGTTCTCAGCCCTATCAAATCCCGTACCGGTGTCTGGTGCCCAAGAAGGTGGAAAATTTGCTGGTTGCGGGACGCTGCATTTCCGGCAGCTATGAGGCGCACGCGTCTTATCGCGTCACTGGCGATTGCGTGGCCATGGGGCAGGCGGCCGGCACCGCTGCGGCAATGTCGATTCGGGAGAACACGACGCCCCGGGCGTTGTCCGGCCAGCGCGTGGCACAGACGATGGAAGAACAGGGGGCGCGCTGCGGCAACAAGGCGCGGGAATGATTCTCAAAAGGCGATCGTTGAATAGAAGAATGATCCCCCGGCGAAACCGGGGGGATCAGACGGTCGAAAAACGCAGGGAGAGCATGAGAGGGCTTTAAGCCACTCGAATGCCAATCTTGGCCGGCGGCGTGAATGGCGGCCGTGGCGGGGGAGCTTGCTTCCCCGTCCGCCAGCTTGTCAAAAAGTCTTTTTTGACAAGCAGTATCCTCCGGCATAGCCGGAGGTTCATGTGCGGGCGAAGCCCTGGAAAGACAGCAGCGCCCTCGCAGGCGCATCGACGTCTGGCCTCTGCGCAGGTTGGTTGCTTACCGCCGTGAAAGACGGGCCTCTCTCTTCCTTGCCAATCTTGAAAAGGGTCGTTGTCCTTCCCAAACAGTGTCATCGGGTCTCCCAACGTAGCTTCGTCCAACTGGTGTCGGGGGGATTCCATAGATACGGTCTTTTGCTTTTCGGGATGCAGTTGCCAGACCGCATCACCATG
>JAQXRL010000323.1 GCA_029218505.1 Eubacteriales bacterium
ATCTTTTGCACAAGCTGGGCAAGATCACGCTCACCGGCTTTTCCACGTTCTTTATCGATGTGGCGATGGGCATTTTAACGGTGCTGTTCAACCGCCAGATTCTCCAATATCTCGGCACAAATGCGCTGTCCGTCTACGGCATCATCATCAACATCAGCACCTTTGTGCAATGTTGCGCGTACAGCATCGGTCAGGCTTCCCAGCCGATCTTCTCGGTCAATTTCGGCGCGAACCGCTTTGACCGGATTCGGGAAACGCTGAAATACGCGTTGGGCACTGCAGCCGCATTCGGCCTGATCTGGTCGGCCATCTGCGTCTTTGTGCCGAATCTGTTCACCTATATCTTCATGCAGCCCACGGAGGAGATTCTCGCCATCGCGCCGTCCATCATCCGGCGCTACGGCATTTCCTTCCTGCTGCTGCTGAACATCTTCTCGACCTATTACTTCCAGGCGCTCCTGAAGCCGAAAACGTCGTTTATTGTTTCCGTCAGGCGCGGCGCAGTCATCAGCGGCATCCTCATCTGCTTGCTGCCCGCCGTGGCAGGTCCGGATTCGATCTGGTTTGCCATGCCGATTACGGAGGCCGTCACGGCGGTTTATGTGGCATCGATGATGCTTCGTTATACAAAAAAACGGAAAGGATGAAATGTGCATGAGTAGGATCATCACCATCGGACGTGAATTTGGCAGCGGAGGACGCGAACTGGGGCGCAGGCTGGCCGAGGAATTGGGTTATGCCTATTACGACCAAGAAATCGTCACGGAGATTGCGCAGCGCACAGCGCTTTCCGAAGCATATGTGCGCCAGATACTGGAGCACAAGCCGGTGACGGCCTTCCCCATTCGCATCGGACGTACTTTCACGACGGTCGTCAATTCCCAGCAGGAGCAATGGAATGACATATTCAAGCAACAGTACCAGATTCTCCGGGAACTGGCAGATACGGCAGATTGCGTGATCGTCGGACGCTGCGCGGACTGGATGCTGCGGGCGTATCAGCCCTTCCGCATCTTCGTCTATGCGGATATGGAACACAGAATGCAGCGCTGCCGCCAGAAGGGCGCAGAGCATGAAGCCATGACCGACAAGGAACTGCGCCAGCACATTCAGGAAGTTGACAAGCACCGCGCCAGCTACTACGGTTATTGCACCGACCAGAAGTGGGGCGACAAGGCGAATTACGATCTATGCATCAACACGGGCTTGGAATCCGTCAAGGAGATCGCACACCATGTCGCGCAGTATCTGAAGGCGTGGCGTTGAGCGAAAAATCCATAGAGCAGGACATTACAGGCCTTGCAGCCGCAGATGCAATGTCAGAGAAGAAGTCGATCGCGCTCGATGATCGTGGATTGTCGAGCGCACTTTTTCAAACTATGGGAAAATGCGTCAAAGCATCGTGCGGCAGGCACCGGGCGGCTTGATCTGTCAAGCTGTTCGGAGGTGGGAGCGGACACATCCCGCTTTCATGGCGTTCAGGAGACTCACAAGGAAGCAAAATTTGTACAGATGCCGCAAAATGCGGACATCTTCAGGACCTGTACGATGCCGTTTTGATCCCGGAAGATCGCGCCTTGAGGACACGACGGGATATCAAAATATGCGGTGCGCAATCCAGTACCGTTGGACTCAGCGGAACCACGCGATTGTCTGGAACCGTGCGCCGTCTGGAAGCACCCCTTTTTTCTTCAAGGCAAACGCAAAGATTGCGAGATTCCTTACGATACTTTGTTGTGCCAGATTTGTCCATTTCCTCTGTAAACAAACGCCCGTCAGCAATGCTGCAGGGCGTTTGTATTGTCAAACCAATCGATCAACCTTTCCCACAAAGCGACCAATCCGTCAGCGTAGCACATCCATCCGTCACGCTAATTCCCAGCTTCCCTTTCCGAGATTTCATAAGCCGAATCGTCATCGTCTCACGCTCATTGACGCAAACCTCCAGAATATCCTCATTCAGAAGGACATCCAAAGAGATCGAATCTTCTCCTGCGCGATTCAGCGGAATCGCGGCCAGATCAGGCCGCTGGTCCCACTGGTAATGCTCTCTCACCCGCAGCAACTGAGATGGATAATCCAGAATCAACTGATAACCCGCACTGAATTCACCGTTCCAATTCTCTTTGGCCTGTTCGCTTTCCCAGTTCAAGCGTAAAAAGAGCGTAACAACACTCAACGGATTGTCTGTACGAACATGGAAGCGCAATCTGTAATTTTCCGGAACCTCCCGCAAAAGAACACTGCCACGATTGATCTCCCACCCACCCGGCTTCGTCTTGCATTGTCCATGCAATACTTCCGGTGCAAAGGAAACCTGTCGATTGAAAATATTCGCAAGTTCCGGGAGAAAATGGCAGGCTGGATTTCCTTCTTGATCGAGAGTAAGCTCCCGCAGCCATGCAAGATTTCCGCCCCAGATGCGCTCGCCACAGTCGCATGGCTTGCGCGGAACCCAACCAACGAGAATCTTACGCGTTCCATCATCCGCGCATTTCGCAGCCATGAAATCAAAATGTGCTGGAGAAAGCACTTTTCTGCGCTCCCAATTCCCGTTCAACGAATCGGAAAAACGAACGCGCGTATCATGCCAGTAATAAAGCATTGCCCACTGGTTTTCCATCCTAAATACGTCCGGGCATTCGAGAGAACCACATGCTTCCCTGAGCGTTCCCGGCGGCAGAAGAGTCCAGTGCTCCAAATCCTTTGATTCCGCCATGCCAATCTGGCCTGGCAAAATTCCCGAGGAAACGCAACGCGTACAGAAAAACATTTTCCAATTCCGGTTTGCATCATCAAAGACGACACAAGGATCGCGCCAGGTACAATCGTCTCGATAGAACGCCGTATTTTGTAGAAATAGTTCCCGCTTTTCTTTTTCAAAAGAAATTCCGTCTTCACTCACCGCTTGCAACATATGCGGCTTCCCAAAGCGGTCGCTGGCTGCGTAGAACATGCGAAAAAGCCCATCATGGTAAATCACGCATCCGGTGCAAATGCCTTGCGCATCCAGATCGTTCTCACCACCACACTGCAAAGGGTCAGGGTATTCGGTATAGTGGACGTAGTCTGCGGTGGATACATGACCCCAGACCACCTGCCCATCCCATCGTTTTTTGGTATAATAAAGATGGCAAACTCCTTCATGCCACATGGGCATTGGATCGCCTACCCATCCGTCTTCAGGACAAAAATGCAAAAGCGTTTTTGCTTTCATGCTCCGTCCTCCTAGCCTTTGATTCCGTTCATGGTGATCGAAGCAATAAATGCTTTCTGCCCGAGCGCATAAACGGCAATCATTGGAAAAATTGCCACACAGCCCGCCGCCATCAGATAACCGATTTCCGTCTTGTACATACCCTGGCTGGAGACCACAAAAATCGAGAGAACGCGCTTGGAATCGGAAGAAATGATAATATTTGGCCAAAGGAAATCGTTCCAGGCGAAGAGCAATACCATCACGCCCATGGCAGAAAAAGCGCTCTTGTGTAAGGGAAGCACGATCGTCAGAAACGTTCTCCAGTATCCGGCGCCGTCAATCTTCGCCGCTTCCTCCAAATCCTTGGGAAAGGACAAGAAACTCTGCCGAAGAAAGAAAACCACCGTAATACTGACGCTGTTGGGCAAAACAATGCCAAGCAACGTGTTGGAAACACCCCAGCTGCTCAGCATACGATACCGGGGAATGAGCATCATATAGGTAGGAATCATGCATAGCGCCAGCACAAAGACAAACAGCACGTTTTTCAAGGGAAATTGTAATCTTGCAAAGGCATAAGCAGCCATGGAACTGGTGGCAAGCTGCAAAAACACAATCGATGCGGAGACAATGACCGTATTCTTATACAAAAGGAGAAGATCTTCCGCAAATACCGCTTCATAATTTGATAGGACGAATTTTTTCGGAAAGATCGTAATAGGAAGCTTCATAATTTCGGCATTCACCTTGAAGGAAGAAAATACCATAATCAGAAATGGCAGCAACGTGAACACCGTTCCCAAAAGTAAAACCAAGTGGATCAGCGCCTTTTTGCCAAAGACAGAAAGAGAAACGCCTGGAGTTTTACGCGCAATCATCAGTAGTTCACCCACCTTTTTTGGAAAACGAACTGGAATACGGTGACGATCAGAATCATGCAAAACAACACCACAGACTTCGTGCACGCATAACCCATTTCGTGAAAAACAAATCCGCTGTTGTAAATGCCCGTTACGACCGTCCTAAGTGCGTCATAAATAGGACTCTCCGCGCTCAATGAACTGCCCGCCAAAGAGGAAAGCATATAGGAGTAATCGTACTGATTAAAACCACTAATGATTCCCGTCACCAAAAGATAGAAGAGCGTCGGCGTAATCAAAGGCAGCTTAATGCGAAAAAAACAGGTCGCTGCATTTCCACCATCCACGCGGCAGGCTTCTGAATAGACTTCCGGAATTGACTGCAGTCCGGCCAATAAGAAAATGATATCATATCCCAAAGAAGACCAGACGGACATCATCACCAAGGAATAGATGCAATACTTCGGATCGGACAAAAATGCGGGGCAGGAACCAAAGATGGATTTTGCCGTCACGGAAACCAAACCAAATCGTCCGTTCAGCAGCTGCCTCCAAATCAGAACGACAACGGCAGACATGGTGATACATGGCAGATAGTACAGCACCCGATAAATGCCCTTGCCCCGGATATTGGAATTGAGCAACTGTGCAAAAACCAGCGCAATCAAAATCGTTACCGGTAAAGACATGAGGATATATCGTAGTGTGTTCCAAATTTCCCGATGTAACGCTTCATCCGCGAAAAGCGCTTTGTAATTGGTTAGCCCCGTGAACACCGGATTCGTATAGCCCGCCCATTCGGTGAACGAATTCGCAAATGCCGTAAGGATCGGAATCAGATAAAAAACAATCATTCCGAGAAAAAAAGGAAGAATAAAGACATACGCTGTCGCCGCTTCACGGCGCTTTTCAGAGGATAGAAGTCCGTTCAATGTTTGTGCCCCTTTCCATGAATCCGGTTTGGAAAAGCCGAGCTGCCAAACCTGGCAACTCGGCAAAGCTCCGTCCAACGGATTAACCGTCAATGGCAGCCTGCATCTCTGCACAGCACGCATCCAAGCACTCCTTCGCGCTACTGAAGTTTCCGGCCACGAAGTTGTTGATGTACTTTTCTTCGATACTGTTTGCCGCCGTGGCATTTTTGGAGGACATGGGATACATCACAGCATATTCCAAGCCAGCCACAACAGCGGATACATCAATGGCGTAGTTTGCAGACCAGCTTGCAGAAGCTTCGATGTTTGCCGGAATCACAGTGTCCGAGAGCAGCTCCTGCGCTTCCGCCGTGCCAAGATACTTCAGGAAACTCCACGCCTGTTCCGGATACTTGCAGGTACTGCTCATGGCATATCCAATGCCATGGGTAGAAACCTTTTTGCCTGCCGCACCGGTGGGCATTTCGACGCAAACCAGATCGTCGCCGATGGCGTCATAGTAGGAACTGATCATCCAAGAACCGTCAATGGTCATCGCCGCAATGCCGCTGGTGAACATGGCGGTCGAACCCAATTCCACCTGATCCTCGTAAGTTCCGCTGGCGCCGGCATCCTGCATACCCTTGATGAAATCCCACGCCTTGACGGTATTTTCGTCATTGATCAGGCAGGTCAAACCGTCTTCCGTGTAATATTTTCCCCCGAAAGAAAGGGAAACTGCGGAAAAAACGCGGTGGCTGGTGGTTCCAGTATACCCATAGATCCCGTCCGAACTCAGCGCTTGCGCAACCGCGGCAAAGTCGTCCCAGGTCCAGTCATTTTGAGGAATTTCCACTCCTGCCGCCTCAAACATTGCCTTGTTGCAGAACACGCAATATCCGTCGAAATCCTTGGGAATTGCATAGAGATCGCCGTCGCGGGTATACCATTCGGTAATGCTTTCTACCCAACCGGTAGTATCGTAACCATCGCGGTCAATGTATTCCTGCAAATCAACAAGCATTCCGCTGCTGATGAAGTCAACGGTTGCGGTTCCCCACAGCCACATGATATCCGGGCAATCATCGGTTCCAAGCACGGTAGGCAGTTTGGGGGGATAGTCACTGGTGCAATAAACCTCAATGGAAATATTGGGCTTCTCTGCCATGAAAGCATCCGCCATCGCTTGTGTACCGGGCTTCTGGTTATTGTCCCAGATCCACATCGTCAGTTTTGCTTCCTCTTCTGCGCTTGCAAACGCACAACAAGAAAACACCATCGCCACCGTCAGCAGCATACTCAACCATTTCTTCATTCCCGAAACCTCCTCTTTTTCGTCCGACACTTTCGTTTGGCAATGGGAAGCAACGTTTTCAAATGAACGCCGTTACATTTGTTACACTTGTTACATTCTTTCATTGCCTCAACCGCGGTCATATTCTAGCGCATTTTCCATAATATGTCAATATAAAAACAGAAATCTCTTTATTTTTAATGTAACACAATGTAACAATTTAAAATTATGCGAACTTTTCCGGAGAACATTGAATAGAAACGACAAGGCTGTTATAATGACAATCTGATACAAATTCGAAAAGAAAAGGATTGGGGATCAAGCGTGGCAAACATTCGGGAAATCGCTTTACGTGCAGGCGTATCGATTGCCTCCGTCTCAAGAGCGCTGCACAACGACTCAAAGATCCGTCCCGAACTGCGGGACAAGATTTTGAAGATCGCCAATGATCTAAATTACAATACCGATGCATTGGCACATACGGCGAACATCCATCGATCCAGAACCATTGGCATTATTCTGTTTGATTACGAAAATCCCTGGTATATGCTGTTGATTCAGCAAATCGAGCGCCTTTTGCGCATCGACGGATACGCAGTGATGCTGGTTTTTGATGACGGAGCGCCGGATTCGTTTTCGGATTGTTTTCGCCGCCTGATGGACGCAGGCGCAGTTAGCATTCTCTTTAACTCCCACGGGGCCCTCACAGAGCAAAACAGCAATGCGGCGCGACAACGTGGCATCCGCCTCTATCAATTCATCAGTGGCGACAGGTTGGGTTTGCCTCGTTTTTGCATAGACGATGATTACGGCGTGGAAATCGCCCTTCGTTATCTGTTGGCGCAGGGGTACCGCAAACTGTTGTACGTTACTCCCGGCGGCGCGTCCATCCAGTCCGTATCGGGGATTTTGCAGGAATACGGCATTTTGCCGGAAGATTACACAACGATGGATTCAAACCATCGAGAATATTTGGCAGATGATATTCGAAAAATTATCTTGGAAAAGAACCCTGACGTGATTCTGGTTCGCGCAGACCACGCTGCTCGCGCCGTGGTTCAGGCGCTGCGGGATCTTCGCCTGTCGTGGCCCGAAGGAATCGGCCTGGTGGTGTTCGACGATCTTCCCTGGGTCAGCATGATGAATATCACATCCATTGCCCATCCCATTGAAATTTTGTCTGAAATGA
>JAQXRL010000324.1 GCA_029218505.1 Eubacteriales bacterium
CGGCCAAACGGACCAATTTCAAATCGTAGTCTGGATAGAGGCCAGGAAATGGGGATAAAACGCTTTTCGGGGAGGATACATGCCGCCCTTCCATCCATTGAAAACGCACTTCTTGCTCTCCCTCCTTTAGCCCCTTTGTGAACGATAAAGGCCCCAAAACGGCGGTTAGCCCCTCGTTAACGATAAAAAATCGGTCGAAAACCATGGAACGCCATGAAATACCATCGAAGATTTCCGGGCAAGAAAAAACCCTGGAACCGTTGAAATTCCAGGGTTTTTCGAGTATTCTCGAAATAGATCAGCGCTTGGAGAACTGAGGTGCGCGACGGGCGGCCTTGAGACCGTACTTCTTGCGCTCCTTCATGCGCGGGTCACGAGTCAGATAACCAGCCTTTTTAATTGCAGGCTTCAATTCTTCGTCGGCTTTTACCAAAGCGCGAGCAATGCCATGACGAATGGCACCAGCTTGACCGGTGTATCCGCCGCCCTTCACGTTTACGACAACGTCAAACCGAGAGCCGGTCTCGGTGAGTACCAAGGGCTGACGAACAACCGTCTTCAACGTTTCATATCCGAAATAATCGTCGATAGAACGCTTGTTGATGACAATATTTCCCTCTCCGGGAATCAGACGAACGCGAGCGATCGCCTTTTTTCTCCTGCCAACGGCATGGAAGCAAACCTCAGACATTTGGCGTCCTCCTCCCAATTACAGCTTCAACTCTTCAGGTTTTTGTGCAGCCTGCTTGTGTTCCGGGCCGGCATACACGAACAGCTTTTTCGCCATCGCATAACCAAGAGGGCCTTTGGGCAACATCCGGCGAACCGCTTCGCGGAACGCGAACTCGCTCTTATTGGCCATCAGCTTGCGGTACGTGATTTCTTTCAATCCACCCGGATAACCGGTGTGATAACGATACAGCTTCTGATCAAGCTTTTTTCCGGTCAAACGAATCTTATCCGCGTTGACAACAATAATGTAGTCTCCGCAATCCACATGGGGCGTAAAAGTGGGCTTGTGCTTGCCGCGCAGCATGCTAGCAACCTGCGAAGCGAGGCGCCCCAGCACCATATCCTCTGCGTCGATCACGTACCACTTACGCTCAACGTTCTGAGGATTCGCCATATAAGTACTCACGCGTGATTCCTCCCAAATAATGCGATCATGCTTGCGCCTCCGTGTGGTCAGCACTTCCGCGCTCATGCCATTGCTCGGGGCTATGAGCAGATTGACACAAGATGTATTTTAACGCATATCATTCCATTCGTCAATCATGTTTTTGAAATTTAACGCAACACAGCTTCTCCGAAAGCCACCACGCGGGCAAAATTGCAATCTTGAGTCCGCAAAGCAGCGCCGCAGCAGCCGCAAACATTGCAATTCTACTGTCGCAAAACAAGATCGCAAGGCTCAACACACTCAGGATTGCCGCACGCGTTCCAATTTTCTCGCGCAAAGCACGCATTCCCGCGCCCAGCACGCTCCATGCAGAAAACCACATCAAACTCGCCGCAATGTTGTGCCCCGCCTTGCCCAATTGCACGGCCATGGCGGCCCCGGACAATACCGCATTCTCCGCAAGGCGCATGGCTGCCAGCCCAGGCGCAAGGCATGCGCAAAGGCCCAACGCGCACATTATGCCGAATATCGCCGGAAAATCCACATGGCTTTTCGGAAGAAAGGCACTTTGCGCAACGCACGCCCTTACGCAAGCGATCAACGGAAGCACAATCCATCCAAAACCATGTTCCTGCGCGCCGAATGGCACAGGATGCATGGCGTGACGGGAAGCCAAACAGGCCAGCGCGGTGAAAAAAGCGGCAACCAGCGCCACCGTCAAGGCGCCAGAGATGCAGACGGCCTTTCGGTTGGCGATGCTGGCAACGCCCAAAGAAAGCAGCGCGGCCAACACCCCGGCGTATCGGACCGGCAGCAGCAACAGTCCTCCATGCGCACAGGACCGCAGCGCAAAGGCGGACACCCCCAAGACCACGCCCCAATAGGACAATCCTCTGTCCGGACATGCCCTGGCGGGCAAAACCATCCCGTTTCGGCCGCGAAAATGCCCTTCCATGGCACACAGCAGCCCAAACATCGCGCACATAACGCACAGGCGCAACCATGGCGCTACCCCGTCCCCTGCATATAGCCGAAATTCCAGGCCCGTGACCATCGCAGGCCCGATGGCTGCCGCCAAAGCACAAAGCGTTGTTTCCAATTCTCTCCGGAAACGCACAAAAATCACCCCCGCCCTACACCAAAATTCTATGCAAGACGGGAGCGACATTGCAATGGTTCAAAATTTCACGGCTGATCGGTTTGCTTGCGCGCTTCTTCGATCAAATCCTCAATCGTCTGATTGACAGGATACTGTTCTTCCCCGCTGATGCCATCGCCCTTGGATACATGCGTAGGTCCATCATAGGTGTTTCCGTCGTAAAACTCTGGCGGAAGAGAGATTTCTTCCCGAGGTTCTTGGGTTGCGTAGGCGTCGTCATCGTATACAATTTCCTGGTTTCCGCCGCCGACCAACGCCCCAAACGCCACCGTCAAACCTTGCAGGAGCTTTATGCCCACAAAAGCCAGCAGCGCAACGGCCATCAGTCCAATCAAAATCTTTGCCCAGGCTTTCATTTTTTCTTTCTATAGAGCGTACTTGGAAATATACTCCGGAACATTTTCCACACTTTCGCTTACAGACAAAATAAAGCTGCACTTATGTTCCTGAGAGAGTTTTTCCAATCCCGCAAAAAGCGCTTTTGTTTCCGGGGCGTCCAAAGGCGTAAACACCAACTTTTTGAACGCATCCACTGCGATTACGGAAATATCAAAATTTGCTGACAGCATGCCGCTGACAAAGGCCAGGAATGCTTCTGCGCTGAATTTTTCCGCGTATTCACTGGCATCAACAAAGCGAATTTCATGGCGAAGGTCGTACATGTATCGCTTGTCATCATCAATAAACACGATATCTCCATGCTCCACCTTCAGCTCGTCGTTGGTCATATCAATCAGGCGCTTGGTCTTTCCCGTTCCCTTATCGCCCAGGATCACCTGTATCATCGGGGATCACTCCTTTTCATCAAATAATAGGCTCAAATTTATTATACAACATTTTCTCGAACATTGCTAGTCCAAATCAGCAGGAAATCCATCTTGTTCAGTCGAATATTCTTTCCAAAAGAAATTCATGGAGGGTGCGCACATGCAGTTTGCAGGCAACAAGGATCTAGAGGAACGGTTCATCCGGCGCGAGCGCGTCTTTGACGGATATATTCTGCACATTGACCATGCGGAGGTCACGCTGCCCAACGGTCAAAAGGCCATGCGGGAAATTGCCAACCACATCGGCGCTTCTGCCGTTCTCCCCGTGGACGACAACGGCATGGTGACGCTGGTTCGTCAATATCGGGCGCCTGTGGAAAAAGTGCTGTTGGAAATTCCCGCCGGAAAGCTGGACGCCCCCGGCGAAGACAGGCTGGCCGCGGCCCAGCGGGAATTGCAGGAGGAAACCGGCCTGACCGCGCAAAACTGGATTCATCTGACGGATATCGCCACCACTCCGGGCTTTTCTTCGGAAATCATTTCTCTGTATCTCGCCCGCCAGCTTTCGAAAGGGGAAACCCATCCGGACGAAGATGAATTTTTAAGCATTGTAACGCTTCCCTTTGCGGATGCAGTTTCCATGGCGCTCAGCGGCGAAATCACGGACGCCAAGACCATTTGCGCGCTGCTCATGGCCGGACAATATGTGAACGGAGGAAAACATGAGTCCATATGAATTGCGTCCAATCGTGCCTACGCTGGAAACGCCGCGGCTGCGCCTGCGGAAGCTGCTGATGACCGACAGCCAAGACATTTATGAGTACAGCAAGGATCCTCTTGTAGCAAAGCATGTGCTTTGGGATCCGCACCGTTCTGTCGCGGAAAGCCGTTCTTATATTCGCTATATGCAGCGCAAATATCGCACCGACGAAGCCTACAGTTGGGGCATTGAGCTGAAGGCGGAAAAACGAATCATCGGCACGATTGGCTTTATGTGGATACAGCCGGAAAACAACGCGGCGGAGGTGGGCTATTCCCTTTCCCGAATGTATTGGAACCAAGGCATCATGACGGAAGCGCTTTCCAAATTGCTGGAATACGGCTTTCGCACCTTGAATCTGAACCGCATCGAGGCACAGCATGAGACCGATAACCCCGCTTCAGGCGCAGTCATGCGCCACTGCGGCATGCGACAGGAAGGCGTTCTCCGTTCCAGAATCATCAACAAGGGAAAGTACGTGGACATGGTGCTATACGCCGTTCTTCGCAGAGAATATCTTTCTCCGGGCGCACGATGAAGTCAAACCCATCCGTTCAACGGGTGGGTTTCATGCTGTTGAAAAACGCAGGGAAAGCACAAGAGGGCTTCGGATCACTCGAATTCCAATCGCGGTCGGCGGCGCGCGTACGGCGGCCGCGGGCGCTGATTTTGCGGCCGGAATCCACAGGATTTCCGCAAAATCCGGAGAGAGTGGCGGGAGCGCCTGCTTCCCCGTCCGCCAGCTTGTCAAAAGACTTTTTGGACAAGCTGAACCCATCCGTTCAACAGGCGGGTTTGTTCAATCCCTGAAAATGGAGCGCTTCAGAGAATCGTTCATCCCATGCTTCGGGGATTTTTTCTGCATTCTATTCTGCCTTGTGCATCTCCTATTTTCATTGGAGTTGCATCTGAGATGTGGCTCAGCCAAACCGGGCGCAAATCGCTTGATTTGCGCCCGGTTGCGTTATGCTTTTTCCTCGTCCTGTTTGCGGATTTTATTTCGTTGAATTTTGCCGGAAATGGTCTTCGGAAGTTCGTCCACAAATTCGATAATCCTGGGATACTTATACGGCGCCGTAACGCGCTTGACATGGTTTTGCAGTTCCTTTTTCAGTTGGTCGCTGGGAACATAGCCCCTGGCCAGCATCACGGTCGCCTTCACCACCTGTCCGCGGTCAGGATCCGGCACGCCGGTAATCGCACATTCCACCACTGCCGGGTGGCTCACCAGCGCGCTTTCCACTTCAAACGGCCCAATCCGATATCCGGAGGATTTGATAACATCGTCCGCGCGGCCGATGAAGAAATAATATCCGTCTTCATTGCGCCATACCATATCGCCCGTATGATAATATCCGTTTCGGAACACTTTTTCCGTATTGACCGCATCATGATAATACCCCATGGTCAAACCGGCGGGACGTCCTTCGCGCACGTCGATGCACAGTTCGCCCTCCTCGCCGGTTTCCACTTCTTGATCGTCGGCATCCAGCAACACGATTTTGTAATGCGGCGAAGGAATGCCCGTGGAGCCCGGAACCGGTTCCATCCATTTTGTGGTCACCAGAAGCGGCGTGGTTTCGGATTGGCCGAAGGCTTCGTGAATTTTCACGCCGGTAAACCGGTAAAACTGGTTGAACACCTCCGGGTTGAGCGGCTCGCCGGCCGTGGTGGCCCACTCCAGCGCGGAAAGGTCGTATTGATCCATCGGTTCCTTGATCATGAAGCGATAGATGGTTGGCGGCGCGCAAAAAGAAGTGACGCGATATTTCTGCAACATTTCCAGCATGTTTGCGGCGTTGAACTTGTCAAAATCATAGATAAATTGCGTCGCGCCGGCAATCCATTGGCCGTAAAATTTGCCCCACGCGCACTTGGCCCACCCGGAATCCGCCGTGGTCAGGTGAATGGATTTCTCCGTCAAGTTGTGCCAGAACGCGCCGGTAATCAAATGTCCCAAACCATAATTGAAATCATGCGCCACCATTTTGGGCATGCCTGTGGTGCCGGAAGTAAAATACAGCATCATGACGTCTTCCGGGCCGGGCGTAAAGCAAGGTTCCGTTTCTTCCTCGGGCGCGGCGGCAAACAGCGCGTCAAAATCCAGAAATCCTTCCCGCGCTCCGCCCAGACATGCGACAGCCTTGAGATTTTTACAGGCAGCCGCAGCCCGGCGCGTGTGATTGCAGATGTCGTCCTCGCCCACGCACAGAATCGCCCTGGCCTGGGACGCCTGCACGCGATATACGATGTCCTTTTCCTGCAGTTGATGCGTAGCGGGAATCTGGATGCAGCCCAAACGCATCAGCCCCAGCGCAACCATCCAATACTCATAACGCCGCTTCAGCATCAGCAGCACCGGCTCCCCCGCCTTCAAGCCAAAGCCGCGAAGGACGTTGGCCGCTTTGAGGGACATTTTGCGAATATCGCCAAAGGTAAATATGTGCTCCTCGCCATGTTCGTTCGTCCAGATCATGGCGCGCTGATCCGGCGCCAAACGGGCATATTCGTCCATGACGTCCCGAACGAAGTTGAAGCCCTGGGGAATGGTGTAGGAATAATTTTGAAGGAAATCTTCCTGGGAAGCATAATTTGTGCGGGTAAATCTGCCGAGTAAATTCATCGAAAGCCCTCCCCGTGGGCCTACGGGATCACCATCGCCAGAAATACGCAGGGTTGATCGCCTACCGCCTGCATGGCATGGGGATGAATCGAATCATAATACGCGGAATCGCCGGGATTCATCACCATAATCTGATCCCCTACCTTGAGGCGCATCACGCCTTCCAGCACGTAATCAAATTCATGTCCGTAATGACTGTTGCATTCCAGGTTTGGATTTACGCCCACCGGAATTGTTACCAGCAGCGGCTCTATCTTGCGATGATTGAAATTGTAGGCCAAGTTTTTGTAAATATACTGTTGTGCGCGCTCGATCGGTACCCCCATATTCTTTCTGGTAAGCGCGCATACGCTCAAGCGCGGCGACTGACCGGTAAGAATCGTGGTGGTATCCACCTGATAATAGTCGGAAATCTTCAGCAACAGGCTGATGGGGATGTCCTTTCGGCCGCTCTCGTATTCCTGATATTCCTCTTCGGAAACACCCAAACACGAAGCGACCTCGGCAACGGTAAGGTCCGAGATCTCGCGCAGTTCTTTGATGCGCAGTGCAATTTGCATGACCTGATCGGACACTGTATTCGCCTCCTCCGCTGAATGGTTATGGACATTATACCCATCTGTTTTGCCGGGCGCAACGCAGCTATCGTAAAATCTTGCGCAAAGCACCAATTCATGGTATAATCAGACGCAAAGATCGCCTGCGGTTTCGGCCGGCAGGCGAAGGCCAGCCGCACGCCGGCGAACGACGCAAGGAGGAACGGGCATGATCCGGCACATCGTATTGTTTAACATCAAGGAAGAATACAAGGCGGAAATTCCGCAGCTGGTGCAAAACTTTTACGGAATGAAGGGCAAGATCGAAGGTTTGCTGGAACTGGAAGCAGGACAGGACATTCTCGGAAGCGAACGCAGTTATGACTTGGGGTTGGTAACGCTGTTTGAAAACCGCGCGGCCTTTGATGCCTATCAAACGCACCCTGCGCACATGCCCGTCAAAAAGCGCATGCACGAAGTGCGCTCCGGCTCTGTGTCCTGCGATTTTGAGATTTCATAACACTCTGTTTTGACGCGAGGTATACAAATGCTGTTATTTTTTTTGCGGCACGGCGATCCGATATACGATCCCGATAGCCTTACCCCGCTGGGTCAGCGGCAGGCGGAAGCGCTGAGCAAGCGGCTTGCGCAATTCGGTTTGGACAAAATCTACGTGTCCAGTTCTCAGCGCGCCATTCAAACCGCGCAGCCCACTTGCGAAATGCTGAAAATTCAGCCGGAGATCCTGGACTGGTGCAACGAAGGGCACGCCTGGCGCGAATTGGCTTGTCCGGATGCAACCGGAAAAACGAGATGGCTGTTTCATCAGCCCGATATGATCGAGCAAATGGTTTCCGAAGACGTTCGCGCCATGGATATGGAATGGTATCGCCATCCCAAGTTCGCAGGGCAGGACTTTGGCGCCGGCATAGAGCGGATTCGCCGAGAAACGGACCAATGGCTCGCCCAGTTGGGATATCGCCATGATTCCCAAAAAAAGATGTACGATTCCGCAGGCGTAAATTCTCAACGCGTGGCGCTGTTTGCCCATCAGGGCTTTGGCCTCGCCTTCCTCAGCTGCCTGTTGGATATCCCCTATCCCCAGTTTACCACCCACTTTGACATGGGACACACCGGCATGACCGTGATTCATTTCCCGGAGCAACAAGGATGGGTCGTTCCGAAAATTCTCCAGCTTTCCAACGATTCGCACCTGTATCGGGAAGGCCTGCCCACTTGCTATCAAAACCTGTATCGCTTTTAGCCCGGCTTCCAACGCATCGCGATAAAATTCCGTAAACAGGCTTGATTCCGTCACGGCAACCATGGTATAATAAGAATAAGAAATCGCACAGCGATTCCGGGCCGATGTATATACGGCGATATTTTGCAATGATGGAGAGAGTATCTGGCAATGCGCCATCCCCAGAGAGCCGCGAAACGGTGCAATCGCGGCGATGGCAACGTTCAGGGAAGTTCACTCCGGAGCATTTGCGCTCAAAGGCTGCGAGTAGGCGCAAACGGATTCATCCACGTTACAGGATGCGAAGGTTGATCGACCGATCGGCAAAGCTGGGTGGTACCGCGAAGCATGGCTTCGCCCCTGTGTGGGGCGGGGCTTTTCTTTTTCGCAGAAGGAAGGAGACGGAACATGGACAAACAGCTTCAGGAAATCCGCGAACGCATTTTGCGCGAACTTCGGGAAACCAAAAGCGTTCAGGCAATTGAACAGTTGCGGGTGCAGGCGTTGGGAAAAAAGGGCGAACTGACGGGGATTTTGCGGGGCATGGGAAAACTGCCGCCGGAAGAACGCCCCGTGATGGGACAGATGGTGAACAAAGCGCGGGAAGCCATTGAACAGGCCATCGAAGAAAGGGTAACGGAATTCAGGCGCAAGGAAAAGGAACTGCGTCTGGCAGCAGAAACGCTGGATGTCACCTTGCCCGTGGAAGAACGTTCCCAGGGCGCCATGCATCCCATGAACATCGCCTTGGAAAAGATGATCGACATTTTCGTGGGAATGGGATATGAAGTCGTAGACGGCCCGGAAGTAGAGTTCGATCACTTCAACTTTGAACTGTTGAACCTGCCCAAGAACCATCCCGCCCGGGACGCGCAGGATACCTTCTACGTGGACGACAATATCGTTTTGCGAACCCACACCTCGCCGGTGCAGGCACGCGTGATGACGACGCGCAAGCCTCCGATTCGCGTCATTTGTCCCGGCCGCGTATATCGCGCCGACGAAGCCGACGCCACCCATTCCCCGGTTTTCCATCAAATGGAAGGCCTGGTAATCGACGAGAACATCACCATGGGCGATTTGAAAGGCACGTTGGATGAATTTGCCCGTCAGATGTTCGGCGAAGGCATCTCCACCCGGTTCCGTCCATCCTTCTTCCCGTTCACGGAACCCTCCGCGGAAGTGGATCTCACCTGCGCCAACTGCCGCGGAAAAGGCTGCCGCATGTGCAAGGGCACCGGCTGGATCGAGGTCTTGGGCGCGGGCATGGTCAATCCGAAGGTTCTGGAAATGTGCGGCATTGATTCCAAAAAGTATTCCGGATTTGCCTTTGGCATGGGCGTGGAGCGCATTTCCATTTTGAAATACAACATTCCCAACATGCGGCTATTGTACGAAAACGACCTGCGTTTTCTCACGCAGTATCGTTAAGGAAGGGAGGCAACCATCATGAAAGTACCGATGAAATGGCTCAAGGAATACGTGGACATTCCCATGTCCGCAGAAGAATACGCCTCCCGCATGGTCATGACAGGAACGGCCGTGGAAGGCGTGGACAAAACCGGCGAACAGTTTGACAAGGTTGTGGTGGGAAAAATTCTGGAATGCGAAGCGCATCCGGATTCCGACCATCTGCACGTGTGCCAGGTAGACGTAGGCGGCGCTTCTCCGCTGCAAATTGTCTGCGGCGCGCCCAACGCCCGCAAGGGAATCACCGTGGCGGTGGCGCTGGAAGGCGCTCACCTGCCCGGCGGAAAAATCAAAAAAGGCAAGATTCGCGGCGTGGAAAGCTTTGGCATGCTGTGCTCCGGGCCGGAATTGGATGTTCCGGAAGGCTTGTACCCTCATATCGGCGACGCGGGCATCATGGAACTTGCGGACGACGCGCCCCTGGGATGCGACGTGAAGCAGGTGTTCGGCCTGGGCGACGACATCATTGACTTTGAAATTCTTGCCAACCGCCCGGATTGTCTGAGCGTGTGGGGCCTGGCCCGGGAATCCGCCGCCGTGCTGGACGAGCATTGCGTCATGCCGGAAATCGCCGTGGAGGAAAACGGCAAGGGCACCTTTGACGATTACGCAAAGGTGATCGTCGAAGATTCCGAAAACTGTCCGCGCTACTGCGCCAGAATTATTACCAACGTCAAGATCGGTCCCTCTCCCATGTGGATGCGGGAATACCTGTACGGCGCCGGCGTGCGGCCCATCAACAACATTGTGGACATCACCAACTTCGTCATGCTGGAAACCGGTCATCCCATGCATGCGTTTGATCTTTCCAAAGTGAAGGATCACACCATCGTGGTGCGGCGCGCCCGGGAAAATGAAACGCTGACCACGCTGGACGGCAAAACCCATGCGCTGACGCCCGACATGCTGGTGATCGCGGACAAGGAAAACGCCACGGGCCTGGCGGGCATTATGGGCGGAGAAGAAAGCGAAATCGTGGACGACACCGCCAGCGTATTGTTCGAATGCGCCGCCTTCGAACGCGCCAACAACCGCATTACCGCCCGCACCCTGGGCATTCGCACCGAGGCGTCCGGGCGGTTCGAGAAGGGCGTTTGCCCCGCCACCGCCATGGAAGCGCTGCAACGCGCCTGTATGTTGGTAAACATGCTGGAATGCGGCGACGTGGTGCCCGGCGCATACGACAATTATCCCAATCCCGCCCCGCAAATCACCGTGGAAGCGGAAGTTTCCCGCATTGCCCGCCGCGTGGGCGTGGACATTCCCGGCGAGGCCATGGAAGACATCCTCAACCGGCTGAACATTGAAACCACCCTGGCCGGAGACGTGCTCACCTGCGAAGTGCCCGCATGGCGGCAGGACATCGAAACCGACGCGGACATTTCCGAAGAAGTGCTGCGCATGTACGGATACGACCACATTCCCTCCACGCTGATGAATGGCGTTACCATGCCCGGCAAGCGCAGCGCAATCCAGGCATTTTCGGACAAGGTGCGCCGCGCCATGGTGGGCATGGGCTTGTTTGAAGTGCTGAACTATTCTTTCATCAGCCCGCGCTGGCTGGAGAATCTGGAACTTCCCCAGGATGATGTCCGCCTGAACGCGGTTCGAATCCGCAACCCCTTGGGCGAGGACACCAGCGTCATGCGCACCTCCTTGGTTCCCTCCATGCTGAACACGCTGGCTGGCAACCTCAGCCGGAGCATTCCTGAGGCGAAGGTATTCGAATTGTCCAAGACCTTCAGTCCCACGGAAGCCGGACAGCTGCCGGCGGAGCATCATGTGCTTTGCGTCGGCATGTACGGCGCGAAGGTAGATTTCTATTCCGCAAAGCGCATTGTCGTCTGGCTTGCGCAGATCTTCGGCGTGGAAGCGCAGGTTCGGGCTGGCGGCGACGGATACTATCATCCCGGCCGCAAAGCCATTGTGTCCTGCGGAAACGCGGATTACGCTTGCCTGGGTGAAATCCACCCTGACATCGCGGAAAAATTCGGCATTGAGAAGCGCGTGTATGTGGCGGAAATCGATCTGGACGCCCTGATGGCATTGGAAAAGCCCATCTACGGCGTGAAACCGTTGCCTCGTTTCCCGGCGGTTACCCGGGACATCGCCCTGGTGGTACGGGAAGATGTGGGCGCAGGCGCCATGCAGGACGCCATTCGCAAGGCTGCCGGCAAGACGCTGGAAGACGTGAAGCTGTTCGACATCTATCGCGGTGAAAAGCTGGGCGAGGGCGTGAAATCCGTGGCCTATTCCCTCACGTTCCGCGCGCCGGATCGAACCTTGACGGATCAGGAGATTGCGCACGCCATGGATAAGGTGCTCTCCGCAGTGGAATAGAACTTTGGCGCGGAGATTCGAAAATAAAACGCGCTGAAGAACACACAAAGGATGCCGGAATCCGACGCACTACCGTCCGATTCCGGCATCCCTTTTTCTTCCGAAGCGACTTTTTTACAAGGTCAAAAGTTTTGGAACGGCTTCTCCATTTGACAGCGTCAACATGCCGTAACAGCGATTTTGCAGCGCACCGGGGTTCATCAGCAAAACACCATTCACATATCCGGCGAAGGGTTTGTGCGTGTGGCCAAACAGCGCCGCCTTTGCGCCAACTTCCGCCGCATGGCAAGCCAGGCGATCCAGACCGTATTTCACGCCATAGGCGTCGCCATGCACCATCAGCAGCTTTGTCCCCTCCAAAGTCATGACAATTTCCCGCTCACAACGGGAGAAAAAATCGCAATTTCCCGCCACTTTCAGCATTTTTTTGCCAGAAAGTTGTTCCATACGTTCCGCGTCTTCCAACACATCTCCCAAGAATACCGCCTGATCGCAATTTTTTGTCAACAACGCAAAGCGTTCCACGCAGCTGGTGTTGTGAGAATCGGAAGCAATGAATAGCTTAAGCACGCTCTGCCTCCAACATTTCCAAAAGTTTCGCAATGGCCCTGCCGCGATGGGATACGCTGTTTTTGGCCTGAGGATCCGCTTCCGCAAACGTCATGCCCAAATCTTTGGAGAAAAACAGCGGGTCATATCCAAAGCCGCCTTCGCCGCGGTATTCCCGCAAAATTTCGCCTTCGCAATACCCCATGGCAACCATCGGCTCTCTGCCCGGCCTGCACAGGGCCATGGCGCATGCGTAGCGGCCCGTGCGCGGTTTGTCCGGACGTTCCGATAATTCTTTCAGCAGCAATTGATTGTTGGCCTCGTCGTCTCCATGCACGCCGCAATAACGGGCGGAATGCACGCCGGGCCTGCCGTCCAGCGCATCCACCTCCAGCCCGGAATCATCCGCCAACGTAGCGCAATGGCACGCTTCCATCAGCGCCCTGGCCTTTATGAGGGCGTTTTCCCGAAACGTCTCTCCGTTTTCATCCACGTCCTGGCTGTATCCCGCTTCCCGCATGGACATTACGTCAAACTTTTCTCCCAAAATCGCTTTGATTTCCCGGAGCTTGCCAAAATTGTTGCTGGCAATCACCAACTTGGGCTTGCGGGCAATCACGCTGCCGCGCGCTCCCAAAGCCGCCAATTGCGCATCCATCAGCGAAACGATGCCCTTTTCCGCCAGCGCCAGCAGCGCGTCCAATTCCTGACGGGCGTATGGCCTTCGTTCGCCGGTTCCCTGGACCTCTACGTATCCCATGCGCCCGTCTGTTTCACGGGTCATCACCACGTTCATATCCACCTGCGCGGCGCTGTCCTGCACGTATTCCAAATCCAGCGTAGGCACATCCTTCACAATGCCCACGGACACGGCGGCAACCTGGCGCACAACAGGCGAATCGGCAATGGCGCCCTCCTGTAAAAGACGGTCTACCGCAAGGCACAGCGCCACGAACGCACCGGTTACGGAAGCGGTGCGCGTGCCTCCATCCGCCTGAATAACGTCGCAATCCAGGTAAACAGTGCGTTCGCCCAAACGCGTTAAATCGCAGGCGGCGCGCAGCGAACGCCCGATCAGGCGTTGAATTTCGACGCTTCTGCCGTCTTTTTTCAAGCCGTCCCGCGCCTTTCGCTGGGGCGTCGCGCCGGGCAGCATGGCGTATTCTGCCGTAAGCCAGCCCTTGCCAGTACCCTTCAAAAAGGGTGGAACGCCTTCCACGACAGAAGCCGTGCAAATCACCCGCGTTTTTCCGCAGGTGATCAGCACGCTTCCAGCCGCCATTTCGGTGTAATCCGTCGCAATGTTGATTTGTCTTAATTCCATGGGTTCTCTGGGTGTCATTTGTACTGCCTCCAAGCGGTTTATTCCATATCAAAGATCAGCGCCGACTGGGTTTGAATGTAATCGTACACAATATTGTCCGCGATATTCATGAAGCTGGGCACAGTCAGCGCGCCTTCGCCCGGATCATAGGGCTTTCCGTCCACGTAGATCTCTACTGAATCAACGCCTTCAAATTGGGTGCAAGTCAACGTCAGCGCCTTCAAAGCCAGCCGTCCGCCATCGGAACTGTTGACAATGTTGACAAAATCTTCCGTGAAATTCAGTTTTGCAACGCCGTCCTGAACTTCTACGTCGATCAATCCACAGCCGGAGGGAATAACCTCTTCCAGCGCAGAATCCTTGCTCGGCCCCTTGGTCAATTCCAGAACCGCTGTGTTGATATCCGGCTCCTGATACACCACGCGGGTAATGGGCACCACCACCGTTTGGGAATCCCCCGGGAAGTACAGCGTTACCGTGCGGGCGTCCTTCATGGTGGCGGAAGCCGCCACGCTTTCCAGGTTTACGGCGCTTCGTGCGAACTGGCCCGTTACCGACGTGCCATGAGGAAGTTTTTCCATCTTCTGGCCGCCGATCAGGAACTCAACCTTTTTCACCGTGTCGAACTCCGTCAATGTTTGCACCACCGCATTGACCATGTTGGTTTCCTCCGCGGCGTTCGCCAGGGAAAGCGCCTCCTTGCCCAGGTCGATTCGCGCCACGCCGCCGGAGATATCCAAATCAATGGACATATTTTCCGGCAACACCGTTCGCAAACCCAACCTGGCCGCCTGCATGTCGTTGTCCGCGCCTTTGACCATCATGGACAGCGTTGCCTTCGCGATGCCTTCCTCCATGGGTACCTTGCACATTACAGGCACCAAATAGCCATAATTGTCCTGATAGTACACCACGGTGGAAACTGTGTCCTGAGCCTTGGGCGTGCCGGTCGCTTCCGGAGAAACCGCCGGACTTTCCGACGTCGCTGCGAAGGGCGTCTCCACAGGCGTGGCCTCCGGCGCTGTTTCCGTTGCCGTTGCCGTGGGCGTGGGCGTAGACGCGACATCGGACGCCGGACGCCACAAAGACCATGTGGACGCCAGAGCTACCGCCGCCACAAGAATTGCCAGCGCCAGCAGATACACCTTCCGCTGATTTCCGTTGATGTTCATTGAGACCCCTCCTCGCGCAAGTCCTTTTCGATGCAATGTATGACCGCGCGGGGTGGACTATGCTATTTTATCACATCAAAGCCTGTTGCGCAATGAAAAACAATGCGATATAATGGAATTATGCAAACGGAAATCTGGCAAACGAAAACTCGAATCTTGCGCGCCAGACGTATGAAACAGGAGGCCTTCCCATGCCCTTTGACGGACTTATGCTATATCACGCAGCCCGAGAATTGCATCAAACCCTGTCTGGCGGCCGCGTAGACAAAATCGTGCAGCCGGAACGGGATGAAGTCATCATAACCGTGCGCGCCGGCGGCGCCAATCATCAACTGCTGCTATCCGCCAGCGCGGGCTGCGCCAGAGCGCATCTCACCCGGATCAAAAAAAACAATCCCCTGGAACCGCCAATGCTGTGCATGCTTCTTCGCAAGCATCTGCTGGGCGCGCGCATTCTTTCCGTCCTTCAAGCGGAGAGCGACCGCATTTTGGAAATCGAGCTGGAACACACGGACGAATTGGGAGATCGCGCCCGCAAGCGCATCGTTTGCGAATTTATGGGGCGCCATTCCAACATCATCTTCACCGCAGGGGACGGCAGAATTCTCGACAGCGCACGTCGCGTAAACGAACAGATTTCCTCTGTGCGGGAAGTTTTGCCCGGCCTGCGCTACGAACGTCCGCCCGCCCATGGAAAAATTCCGTTTGACCGCGCGGAAGAGTCTGCGCTGCTGGCCGCGTTCCGGGGAAAATCGGGCGCGCTGCACAAGCTGCTTTCCCAATGCGTCAGCGGACTTTCCACCCAGACCGCCCGGGAAATCGCATACCGGATTGCCGGAAACGAGGACGTCCGGCTGGAGGACATCGGCGAGGAAGCCTCCGCGGCAGGCGCATGGACGGCGCTGCAGGACATGCTCGGCAGGACAAACGCTTCTATTTTGTATGCGGAAACTGGTCAGCCCATCGATGTGACGCCGGTTCCCTATCGCAGTCGAACGACTCTGCGCACGGAGTCCTTTGCCACGCTTTCCGAAGCGTTGGACGAATTCTATCGCGCCCGGGATATGGAGGAACGCATCAGCCAAAAGTCCGCCTCCATTCACCGCGTGCTAAAAACCAACATAGAACGATGCCAGCGCAAAGCGGCCCTGCAGCAAGAGGCGTTGCTGGGCAGTCAGCACATGGAGGAATACCGTCTGAACGGCGAGTTGCTTACTGCCAGCATGCATCTGGCAAAAAAGGGCAACAAGAGCGTCGCGCTGCCAAATTACTATGCGGACGGCATGCCCATGGTGGAAGTCGCGCTGGATGAGAAGCTTTCTCCCGGGCAAAACGCCCAGCGGTATTTCAAGCTGTATCAGAAAGCACGTTCGGCGCAAATCCTGGCAAAGGAACAACTGGAAAAGACCACAGAAGAACTCCGCTATCTGGAAGGGCAGATGGACAACCTTTCAAAATGCACAGAAGAAGCGGAGCTGAGCGAAATTCGCCAGGAATTGGAAAAATTCGGTTATGTCAAGGCAAACCGGAACCGCCGCCAGATGAAAGCGCTGCCTCCATCGAAACCCATGAAATTTGTCTCGCCTTCGGGAATTCCCATTCTCGTTGGAAAAAACAACCTGCAAAACGATAAGCTGACGTTTTCCGCCGAGCCCGATGAGGTTTGGATGCACGCCAAGGACATGCCCGGTTCTCACGTGATCGTGGCCAGCGCCGCGCCGGATGATGTCACCCTGCAAATGGCTGCTCGATTGGCCGCGCGATATTCCAGCGGCGGAACTTCCACCCGGGTTCCCGTGGACATGACGCGGCGAAAATTTGTCAAAAAGCCCTCCGGCGCAAAACCGGGCTTCGTGATCTATACCCACCAACGCACGGTCTTTGTCCTTCCCTGGGAAGAAGAAGCAAAATCGTAAATCATTGCCCGCGCATTCGGCCTGCCGCCGGTTGCGCGGGTTTTCCTTTTGGGCGAACAGACAAGATAAAACCCCCATTCAACTGGGAGGCACGAAAACAAGCTTTCGCAAATGGCAGGAGCCACATGCGAGATGTGGATCCGCTGGTAATGACAAGATTCCAGTTCTGTACAAGGTGGAATAAAAAGCGAAACGAATCCCCGAAAAGGGGATTCGCGAAGCAAAGAGTGTAATTGGCAATACACTCGGCGCCCTCTTGAGAGGGCAACCGCAGGAGATAGCCCTGATCGGGCTTGGTCAAACCACCCATTCAACGGGTGGTTATAACTTCGCCGAAAACGCGAAAGGCAATCGGCCACTATGGGCTTGCGGCTTGTCAAAAAAGGTTTCTGACAAGCTGGTGGTCGGAGGAGCAGGCTTTCCTGCCACGACCACCCCTGCCAGATTTTGCTTGAATCCTGCGGATTCCGGTCAGGGAATCTGCAAGGAAGCGATTTTTTCGAAAAACCCGCTCCGTGGTCGCCATGCACGCCGCCGACCACGATTGTAGCACGAAAAGGCCTTGGCCCTCTCCCGCTTTTCCGGGGTTTTTCGACAGGCAAACGGCCCTCATCGTTGAACGGGCGGTTGT
>JAQXRL010000325.1 GCA_029218505.1 Eubacteriales bacterium
TCAGGCGTTATCTGCGCCAAGCAGATGAATTTTGTTCAATGCGTATTCCTTTGCGGCTTGTACTGGTTCCCGCATGAACAGATCCAGCGGGGCGAAATCCCGCTTGGAACCGAAAGCGGCGTCCATAAATGCGTAGCAAAGATCGGTGGCAAAGTTGATCTTGCGAACGCCGGCGTCAATGGCCATGCGGATTTGATCATCCGGCACGCCTGAGCCGCCATGAAGCACCACGGGGATGCCTGTCTTTTTGCGAATGGCACGGATGCGTTGGATATCCAGCACGGGAGCCTTCGCATAGCGGCCATGACCAGTGCCCACCATGATTGCCAGGCAATCGACACCGGTTTCTTTGACAAAGCGCTCCGCTTCGCCAACGTCGGTAAAGTCGCTCATATGTTCGTCACGGGCGCCGCCAATATGGCCAAGTTCTGCTTCGACGGGTATATTTACGCTGCGACAGAGCGCGACGGCTTGCTGCGTTTTTTCTATGTTTTCCGTAAGAGGCAGAGTAGATGCATCGATCATGATTCCGGTTACTCCCATGCGCAGCGCCCGAACGACCTGTGGAATGCCTGCGCCGTGGTCTAGGTGAAACGCTGCTGGCGTTGGCAGCTCTGCAATCGCCTCCAAAATAGCGGGCGCCAGGAGACGGCCATCCAGATTGTCGAACAGGCGTGAATACATCTGAATGATCACAGGGGCGCCGGACTCTTCGGCGGCAAGCTTGACGCCCATCAGGGTTTCCAGGTTGTAGATATTGAAGGCTGGAATGGCGCAGCCATGGGCTTCACCCATGTCCAGAATGCTTTTCAGATTGACAATCATTGCATTTGCGCTCCTTAATTTACGGTATCCAACGTCAGATTGGGAATAAATTTACAAAATTCGGCAAGTTCGCGGGTATAGTCACCCTCAACTTCTGCCATGTGGTGGATGTACGGCCCTTCGACCAACTTGCGCTCCCAGGCGTCCAGATTGTCAAAATGTCCCCATAGGTAGGTTCCGTTGGTTTCAGGCCCTTCCGTGCTTGTACAGGTTCCGGCCAACAGCATGTATCTGCCATTGTCTTGATCCATGCGGGCAATGGTGTAGACGCCGGGCTTGACCTCGAACCAGTGACGCTGCGTCACGGTTTTGGCTTGGGTACCGGGCTTTTTCAGACTATAAGCAAACTGTCCACAGTGCCATAACAACTCCGCGCTTCGATCGCTGGGATGACGCACGGTGAATTCGCCGAAGAAGGCAGGGTTTTTTCCGAAAGAAGCGCAGGATAGCATTGCCATGGTAATTGCGCCGTGCATGTCCGCTTCGCAGCTGACGATATAGCCCATATCGGCCAAAATGCTGTATGCGATGCATGGCATTGCATCGACGGCCAATTCGATACTGGACCAGCATTCCGCGGAAATGGCCTGAACATGGAATTCCTCCGTCAATCCCTGATACAGCAATACAAAAGCGTAGATATTTTTGAGCTTCGCTTCCGTAACGGCATCAAGTTCATAGCGGGTACGGAGAAGCTCTGCGCCCTTTTCCAATTCATCGTCGCGTTCCGCGAGGATTTTTTTGTAACGACTGGTGATATGCGCCATGCTCATGGGGATGACTCTGATGCCAAAACGCTGCATCAGTTCGCCTTCGTTGAAGATAACACTGCAGAAAGGCTTCGGGCGAAGTCCGACTTGAAGGATGCGCATGCCGCGGAAGTTTTTCAGCATGCACACGACGCGGGCAAAGCGGTCCAGGCCGCGGGCAAAAATTTCGTCTTCTACGCTGCAACATTCTACGTAAGTGAAGGGAACGTTGTTGCGTTGAAGCTGACGGCTTACGCCAAATACACCGCATTGACTATCCGTGAAGCGCACGCCATTGGGCTCGTAGCTGGTGTCCAGCGGCGCCCAGAGCAGCACGGGCAGACCGAGTTCCTTGGTGACCAGCGCCGCAACCTCTTCGTTGCCGAAGTTGGCGTTGATGATGACGACGCCGTCTACTTTTTCGGACCGCATCTTTTGGACGACGGCGTCAACGTCTTTTTCAGAGTATAGGCATTCCACATCGTTAACGCCTTTCAGGTCGCTGAAGGATACGTTTTCGCTTGCGTAATGTTCTTCGATGTATTCAACGATTTTGCGGCCGCGTTCTTCGGCGACCTCCCAGTTGAACGCGCCGGGGCGGGGAGTACAATCGCGCCGGATGGGAATGAGACCGATTTTCACGTGATAGTTCAACATAACGTTTCCTCCTTGAATTCTTCTGCGAATACCGCTTCGTTTTCCTCTGCACAAGGGGATGATATCCTTGCCAACGGATTCTATATGCATATGCGTTAGCGCACACGCTTTCGAAACAATGGAAATTGTGCCCTGAAGATTGGCACAATTCGCTTATGGCATTGATTCCATGTGCGTTAGCGCACACGCAACCTGGAAAAATAATAATCGCACAGCGCCCGACGCTGCACAATTATGAGGAATGATTACAAAGACACTGTTCATTTCAGATGAAAACCCGCCTTGTTGTCAGTATCATACACCAACAACTGCATTCTGTCAATATCAAAAATCACGAGAATTTGCAACGTTTCCAAACCGGTGCATGATCATTGTCTAATGAAAATGCGTTCAGCGCCTTGAAGGAACGGTTTTCATCAGTAGATGATGTTTTCATCGGAAGAGCGTGCCATGGAATGCTCCTCGACGTTATATTTCATTACGAGATTTGTTCG
>JAQXRL010000326.1 GCA_029218505.1 Eubacteriales bacterium
GTGACGGATTATCCCCAGCACATCGGCATTACGGAATCCGGTACGGCGGATACGGGCGTGGTGAAATCGGCGGTAGGCATTGGCACGCTTCTGATGGAAGGCATTGGCGATACGATTCGCGTGTCCCTGTCCGGGGATCCGGTGCAGGAAGTGTACGCCGGATTGGAAATCTTACACGCATGCGGCATCAGACGGGATTTTGTGGAAATTGTCTCCTGCCCGACATGCGGCCGGGCCTGCATCGACGTAGAAGCCATTGCAAGGCAGGTTCGCCAGGCAACCAAGGATATGCGCATTCCCCTGAAGGTGGCGGTGATGGGCTGCGTGGTAAACGGTCCCGGCGAAGCAAAGGAAGCGGATTTGGGCATTGCTGGCGGCAAGGACGGCGGCGCATTGTTCATCAAGGGCGAAGCGCCCAGGCCGGTGCGCGGCGATTATGCGCAAATTCTCATCGGAGAAATCCGTCGGAGATACGGCGATGCACCATAAAATTCTCGTGATTGGCTGTTCGGGCAGCGGCAAAAGCACGTATGCCCGGGCGCTGGCGGAATGCACGAAACTTCCGCTGGTGCATCTGGACCGGTTGTACTGGCGACCCGGCTGGACGCACGTTTCCCGGGAGGAATTCGACGCGTTGCTGGCGGCGGAACTGGCCAAGCCCGCGTGGATTATGGATGGGAATTATGACCGCACGCTGGTTGCGCGCCTGGAACGCTGCGATGCGGTGGTGTGGCTGAATTTGCCCAGAATCGTATGCGTCCTGGGCGTGCTGCGGCGCGTGGCGTTGTTCCGGGGCCGGGTTCGACCGGACATGGGCGATAACTGCCCGGAACGGCTGGATTTTTCGTTTTTGCGGTGGGTTTGGAATTACAACAGCATGCATCGCGCAAGAATTCAGGAGGCATTGGCGCATGCGCCCCATGCAACCGTATTTATGGTGCGGAAACGGCGGGAGCTTTCGCGCGTAACGAGAGAATTGACAAAGAAATGCGAAGGATGAGCCATGGAACTTTGGAGACAACTGATTGAAAAGGCAGACAATACGCTGGCGGATTGCATTTCGCTGAACCGGGTGGGCATTTCTCGCAAGACAGGAGAGATGTCCATTTCGCTGTATGCTTCCAGAATTTTGAAACGGCGGGAGTACAAGCTAATTGAAAAAAGCCTTGTTTCTGCGTTTCCCATGGTACCGGTGCGGGTGCAGGTGGCATACCCCGGCATGCATGACGCAGTGGAAACGGATATCAACTGCGTTTCCGGTCTGTTGAGCGAATTGGTTGGTCACGAAAGCCCGGCGTCCATGCCGTTTCTGCAGTGGAATCCATCCTGTTGGAAGCTGGAAAACGGCGTCTTAAGCATCAGCGTGGAGAGCAGCGAAGGCGCGAACTTTTTGAGAGCGCGTGGCGTAGACGCGTTGCTTGAACGCCTGCTGAACGAATTGTTTGGAATTACCGCAAAGGTTTGCATCCTTGTCAATGGCAATGAGCAGGAAAAATTGCGGCAAATTGCGCTGGAACGCCGCAAAGAAGCCGAGATGCTCGCCCAGGTCGCGGCGCTGGAACTGGAAAAAAACGCCAATGGAAAACGGCAAAAGGTGTCGTCGGAGGCAATTTTGGGCAAGCCCATCGGCGATCCTTCGGTCAAAATGTGCGATGTGGGAGAAGACGCCGGCCGCGTTACCGTCACGGGAGAAGTGGCGGCCTTCGAATTGCGGGACACAAAAAATGGCCAGACAAAAATCGTGACCTTTTCCATGACGGACTTTACCGGATCCGTGAACTGCAAGGTATTTCTGGGAGGAAAGCGTTCCCAGGAAGATCCGCAATCCGTGGCAAAACAGGTGGAACTGGTTACGCAAGCGCTTCAGGAAGGCAAATGGGTGACGGTGCGGGGCGGCTATCGATACGACGACTTCAAGCGGGAAATGGTGCTGATGGTGCAGGATATGGTGGCGGCGGAGAAGCCGGTGCGGGAGGATACTGCGCCGGAAAAACGCGTGGAACTGCACATGCATACGCAGATGAGCACGATGGACGCATGTACATCCGTCACGGATTTGATCAAGCAAGCCGCCAAGTGGGGACACAAAGCCGTCGCGATTACGGATCATGGCGTGCTGCAAGCCTTTCCGGAAGCCTTTGGCGCGGCCAAAAAGGCGGGCATCAAGCTGATTCCCGGCTGCGAAGGGTATCTCATCGAAGATGCCGCCAGCATCATCGAAAACGCCGGCGAACAGGGCTTCGAAGGACCTTTCGTGGTGGTGGATGTGGAAACCACAGGGCTGAATTCCTTTACAGACGAGATTATCGAAATTGGCGCGGTGCGGCTGGAAAACGGCCTGGAGGTAGGGGAGTTTTCCACGCTGATCGATCCCGGAAAAGAACTGCCCGCGAAAATTGTGGAAATTACCGGCATTACCGCTGCGATGCTGCGGGGACAGCCCAAGCTGATGGATGTAATGGCGGATTTCCAGAAGTTTTGCGAAGGCGCGGTGTTGGTCGCCCACAACGCTTCTTTTGACATGGCGTTTTTCCGCCGCGCTTTCAAGCAGGCAGGCATGCCTTTCGATTATCCCATATTGGATACTTTGGCGCTGGTGCGCAACAGCTATCCTCAGTTTAAGAGCCACAAGCTGGGCAATGTATGCAAACAACTGGGGATTTCCCTGGTCAACGCCCATCGCGCAGTTCATGATGCCAGGGCTACGGGCCTTGTGCTGACCAAAACGCTTGCGGATCTGGCGGAGCGGAAGCGGATTTGCAAACTGCATCAGCTGAACACGGCCTTCCAAACCGACACCGCCGCCCAAAGCTATCACATTATTTTGCTGGCTGCCAGCCAAAAAGGGTTGGAAAACCTGAATCGTCTGGTGAGCGAAGGACATTTGCATTATTTCCATCGAACGCCGCGCATTCCCAGAAGTCTCATTTCCCGATATCGGGAGGGACTGATCGTGGGCAGTGCCTGTGAAGCTGGCGAATTGTTCCGTGCGGTTCTGGCGGGCCGGGATGAAAAAAAGCTGGAGCAAATTGCGAAATTCTATGATTATCTGGAAATTCAGCCCATCGGCAACAACGAATTTCTCATGCGGGAAGGCACGGTGAAGAACGAGGAAGGCCTTCGGGACTTGAATCGGAAGATTCTTGCGCTGGGAGATAAATTGCATATTCCCGTGGTCGCCACAGGGGATGTGCACTTTAAGGAACCTACGGACGCCATCTATCGCGCCATCCTCATGGCCACCAAGGGTTTTGACGATGCGGATCATCAGCCGCCCCTGTATTTTCGCACCACGGACGACATGCTGGAAGAATTTGCATATCTGGGCAAGGCGGATGCCAAGCGCGTGGTGATTGACGCGCCCAACGCGATTGCGGACAAAGTTGGAGAGATCAAGCTGTTTATTCCGCATCCGGAAGGCAAGGAAACCTTTCAACCTCTGTGGCCCGAAGCGGAAGGCGATCTGCGCCGCATTACCATGGAGCGCGCCATCAGCATTTATGGCGATCCGCTGCCGGAAATCGTGCAAAAGCGCATCGATAAGGAATTGGGTGCCATCATCGGTTATGGCTTTTCCACGCTGTATATGATCGCGGTCAAGCTGGTGGCGAAATCCTTGTCGGACGGCTATATTGTGGGTTCCCGCGGTTCGGTGGGTTCCTCATTTGTAGCGTATCTTTCCGGAATCACGGAAGTAAATTCCCTTCCGCCCCACTACGTGTGTCCCAAGTGCCACCATTACGAATTTGACGTGCCCGAACAATACACCTGCGGTCTGGACCTTCCATTGAAGGATTGCCCGGAATGCGGTACGCAAATGATGAAAGATGGGTTCAACATCCCCTTTGAGGTGTTCCTGGGCTTCAAGGGCAACAAGGTGCCGGATATTGATTTGAACTTTTCCGGCGTGTACCAGCCTGTGGCGCACAATTACATCAAGGAACTGTTTGGCAAGGAAAACGTGTTTCGCGCGGGCACCATTGGCACGGTGGCGGAGAAAACGGCTTACGGATATGTGCTGAAATATGCGGAAGAGCGGGGCTTGAGTTTTTCCAATGCGGAAAAGGAGCGCCTTGCCCGGGGCATTACCGGCGTAAAACGCACCACAGGCCAACATCCGGCGGGCATGGTGGTTTTGCCAAAGGATTATTCCATTTATCAGTTTACCGCCGTGCAGCATCCGGCAGACGATATGAACACCGAAACGATTACGACGCACTTTGATTTTAACTCTATGCACGACGTGCTGGTGAAGTTGGACGTGCTGGGACACGATGATCCCACCATGCTGCGCCGCTTGCAGGATTTAACGGGGATCAAACCACAGGACGTACCCTTGAACGACCCGGAAATCTTCGGAAAGATTCTTTCGCTGTTCACGTCTCCGGCGGCATTGGGCATCACAGCGGAGGACTTGGGCGTGGGCACAGGCACGCTGGGCGTTCCGGAATTCGGCACGCGTTTCGTGCGAGGCATGTTGGCGGAAACAAAGCCGTCCTCCATGGAAGAACTGATCCGCATATCCGGACTGTCTCATGGCACGGACGTATGGGTGGGCAATACCCAGGATTTGGTGCAGTCTGGGGTGCCGCTGAAGGAATGCATCTGCACCCGGGACGATATCATGAACGCATTGATCGCCTTTGGCGTGGAATCGGAAACCGCGTTCAAAACCATGGAATCGGTGCGAAAAGGCAAGGGGTTGCAGCCGTTCATGGAGGAAGCCATTCAAAATTCCGCCGCGCCCTCCTGGTATATCGACAGCTGCAAGAAGATCAAATACATGTTCCCCAAGGCGCACGCGGTGGCCTATGTCACCATGGCTCTGCGCATTGCGTACTTCAAGGTGTTTTATCCCACGGAATACTACTGCTGCTATCTCATGCGAAATGCGGAATCCTTTGACGGAACGCGCATGGCTTGCGGCAACGTAGACGTCTATCGCAGCATGCAGGAGGAAATTGACGGTCTGGAGAAAGAGGAACGCGCCCGCAAGGACGACGAATATGCCATGCTGGAAATCCTCATCGAAATGACGCTTCGCGGAATTCAATTGCGCAGTGTTGATCTCTATGAATCTGCCGCGGGCGAATTTCTCATCGATCAGGACAAACGGATTCTGCCGCCCATCAATTCCCTGCCTGGCGTAGGGTTGAACGCCGCGGAAGCCCTGGTGGAAGCGCGCGCGGCCGGACCATTTATTTCCCAGGACGATATGGCCCGGCGCAAGGTGGCAAAATCTACGATTGAAATGCTAAGACAGGCAGGCTGCCTGAACGGTTTGCCGGAAACCAGCCAGGTTACGCTGTTTGACATGGGCTTTTGAGCAAGGTGAAAACATGAACAATGCATCCAATGCCCGCGCGATGGCGGTATTGCAAAGAATTGGAGAGATTTGCGAAAGAAACCTTTCGGAAAATCTGGTGGGAGTATATGCCCATGGCTCTTTGACGCTGGGGGGCTTTCGATGGGAAAGCAGCGATGTGGATTATCTTGTGGTGACGCAGGAGGCTCCCTCGTTGGCACAAAAGGAGGCGCTGCTCCGCGATTTGCTTGCGCTGGATGCATGCTGTCCGCCGAAAGGACAGGAAATGAGCGTGGTGTTGGAGCGGTATTGCAGGCATTTTGTCCATCCCACGCCCTTCGAATTGCATTATTCCAATGCGCATCGGGAATGCTGCCAAAAAGATATGCGCGCTTATTGCCGCAGGATGCATGGCACAGACGGAGATTTGGCGGCGCATTTCACGGTGGCGCGCAGCGCAGGAAAGACCATTGTGGGCAAGCCGATCGGGGAAGTGTTCGGTCCCGTGCCGAAGCGCGACTATCTGGACAGCATCATGGCGGATGTGCGGGAAGCGCCGAAAAAAATCGAGGAGAATCCGGCGTATTATGGATTGAACCTATGCCGCGTCTTGGCCTATGTTTGGGACCAGCGTATGCTTTCGAAGGAACAGGCTGGCGCATGGGGGCTGGAACGGCTTCCGGACTGGACGCGCGGAGCCGTGTCGTTTGCCGCCGCACGCTATGCCGGTGTTCCTGCCGGGGCGGAACCTTGCGGAAGCGAGTTGGTGCGCTTCGCGGAGTACATGCTGTCGCAATTGGAGGCGGCGTGCCGCAAGGAAGCCGCCCGGGAAGAAAGTCATCGTCCGCCGCTGAACGGGTGGCTGTGACCAAGCCGGCAAGGGACTTTTCCCTGTGGCTGCCCGGTGAAGAGGACATCGAGATCACGCTTCGCAACTTGTTCTGTCTTGTACCCCCAAAAGCCCTTCCTGTTCCCGGCAGAATCGCAAGTGTGAATCCATGCCTTTTGCGCAAGCATTTTTCTGCCCCGGTGAAACTGGGGAGATAGAACGCCTATTCGGCGAAGTAATCACCACCCGTTGAGCGGAGACTTGACCAAGCCCTATCAGGGTTTATCTCCCGTGGCCGGCCTCGAATAGAGTGCACCGAGATGATTGTCCATCATACGCGTTGCATCGAAATCCACTTT
>JAQXRL010000327.1 GCA_029218505.1 Eubacteriales bacterium
CACTGCGCCCAGGATTATGTAATACTTTATTACATAATAATAAACTTAGGCCGGCCCGGATGCACGCGGCAGCCGGGCCGCTTCATGGGAACGGAAATTTGTGCGGGAATGTTGCGCAGGCGTTTCCGGGGTGGTATAATATGATAACAAGCAATGCCAGGAGGCGATACAGACAATGATGGATCCGAGAATGGAGCGGTTGGCGGAAACGCTGGTGAATTTCTCCGTGGAGGTAAAGCCGGGGGACAACGTACTCATCAGTTCCACCAACGGCAATGAAATGCTGGTAAAGGCGCTGATTCGCCAGGTATACAAGGTGGGCGGAACGCCTTTCGTGTGGTATGGAAACAGCGAAATCGAACGCGAATTGGCCATGGGCTATACGCGGGAACAGTTGGAGATGCGGGCAGAGCCGGATGCGGCGCTGATGAAAAAGATGCAGTGTTACATTGGCTTTTCCGCCGTCCGCAACGCTTCGGAGATGGCGGATGTGCCTGCCGAAAAACTGAATATGTTCGGCTTGTATTACAACAAATCGGTGCACGGCCTAATTCGCGTGCCAAACACGCGTTGGGTTGTGCTGCGCTATCCAACGCCTGCCATGGCGCAGACCGCCGCGATGAGCACCGAAGCGTTTGAACGGTTCTATTTTGACGTATGCACCATGGATTATTCTCGCATGGACAAAGCCATGGATCCGCTCAAAGCGCGCATGGACGAGACGGACGAGGTGCATATTGTGGGCAACGGAACGGATCTCACCTTTTCCATCAAGGGGATTGGCGCGGTGAAATGCGCCGGCAAGATGAACATTCCGGATGGCGAGATTTTCACTGCGCCCGTGCGCAATTCCGTAAACGGCGTGATTTCCTACAATACCCCTTCCACGGAAGATGGATTCACGTTCGAAAACGTTCGGCTCACCTTCCGGGATGGAAAAATTGTGGACGCTCAGGCCAATGACACGGAACGCGTTAACCGCATATTTGATCGGGATGAAGGCGCGCGCTATGTGGGCGAATTCGCCATCGGCGTAAATCCCTATATTACCAAGCCCATGAACAATATTCTCTTCGACGAGAAAATTATGGGCAGTTTCCACTTCACTCCGGGCTGCTGTTACGACGAGTGCCCAAACGGCAACCATTCGTCCCTGCATTGGGATCTCGTATGCATTCAAACGCCGGAAATGGGCGGAGGAGAAATGTACTTTGACGGAAAACTGATCCGGAAGGATGGCCGCTTTGTTCCGGAAGAACTGCAATGTTTGAATCCTGAAAATCTGAAAAACTGACGCGCGGAACGAAATTGGCGCAAACATCCCGCCGCCCCTTGAAAAGGGCTGGCGGGATGTTTGCTTGTTGCCGGACAGGCGCCATCTCCCGTTGAAGAGAGGGCATGAAAAACTGCAGAATGAATTTCTAAAATGGGAATTTGCGAAGCAAAGAGTGGATTTGCCCAGATCAGCCTTGGTCAACCGCCCGATCCGCAGGCAGTTGGAATTTGCCGGCAATCAGCTTGCGTGAACGATATGGAAAGCAGCGGCGCGCCCCAAACGGTTCATGACCGCCAGTCCCAGGCCGTCCGCGTCCAATCCTTCCGAGAAGATAACCTCGGCGCCCATTTCGTCCGCCTTGCGTAATGCGTCGAACAGATTGTGCGCCATGCCTTCTGCGTTCATCCCCAGAGAGATCGTTTTTCTGCCGCCGTACCGGCAAAGATTGGGTTGCAGGGCAAGAATGAGCGCGGGCGACTTGGCTTCGTCGTACAAGCGGCAGATTTCTCTGGCGACGGCGTCCGGGCTGCCCTGAACGATGGTGAGGTTGCCCTTGGGGGCGTAATGGCGGTATTTCATGCCGGGGGAACGGGGCGTTTCTCCCTCTTTTAAGGGCCGCATTACGGAACCGTCCACCTCCACATTTCCCGCGACGCGGGCGATCATCTCGGGAGTGATTCCTCCCGGACGCAGCACGCGGGGAACACAGCCGGTCACATCGATGACCGTGGATTCCAAGCCAACCTGGCATGGTCCTCCGTCTAAAATCAGCGGAATGCGCCCAGACATGTCTTCCAAGACGTGTTTGGCGGTGGTGGGGCTGGGGCGCCCGGATCGGTTGGCGCTGGGGGCCGCAATGGGAAGGGCGCTGACTTCAATCAGCCGGCGCGCTATCGGATGGGAGGGCATGCGCACGGCTACGGTGTCCAATCCCGCCGTCACGGCAGCGGGTACGAGCGTGGATTTGGGAAAGATCAACGTCATTGGGCCGGGCCAATAGGCGTCTATGAGCGCTTTGGCGGCGGCAGAAGGCCGTTCCCGCACGAGGGGCGCAAGATGCTGGATGTGCGAAATATGCACAATCAGGGGATTGTCCCCTGGGCGGCCTTTTGCGTCAAAAATCTTTTGCACAGCTTTTGCGTCCAGGGCGTTTGCCCCCAGACCATACACGGTCTCTGTGGGAAAGCCTACCAATTCCCCCTCAAAGATCAGCTTTGCAGCTTCGCAAATGGCGCCTTCGGAGGGAGAAAGCACCTGCGTAATCATTCCTGTGCCTCCATTTTTGCCGTCTGTTCCGCCAAAGTCAGCGCGGCAACGATTTCATCAAGATCGCCTTCCATGATCTGATCAATTTTGTACAACGTAAGTCCAATGCGATGATCCGTCACGCGTCCCTGCGGGAAATTATAGGTGCGAATCCGTTCGGATCGGTCGCCGGTTCCGATTTGCAGCTTTCTGCGGTTTGCATATTCGCTGTCCTGCTGTTCCCGCTGCATGTCGTACAGGCGGGATTTCAAAACGCGCATGGCCTGTTCGCGGTTTTGAATCTGCGAGCGCTGATCCTGAGAAGTGACGACCAGGCCCGTGGGAATATGGGTAATTCGCACGGCGGAATCCGTTCGGTTTACGTGCTGTCCGCCTGCGCCGGAAGCGCGATAGGTATCAATGCGCAAATCGCTGGGAGCAATATTCAGCTCCACATCCTCGGCTTCGGGCAACACGGCTACGGTGGCTGTGGAAGTGTGAATGCGACCGCCGGATTCCGTTACAGGAACGCGTTGCACCCGATGTACGCCAGATTCGTATTTCATTTTTTCAAAAACGTTTTTGCCCTGGATGAGCGCGACGCTTTCCTTTAATCCGCCCAAATCGGTGGAGCCGTCTTCGATAAGTTCAAATTTCCAGCCTTGCCGCGCCGCATAATGTTGATACATACGCAAAAGTTCCGCGCCAAACAATCCGGCCTCGTCGCCGCCGGCGCCCGCGCGAACCTCAAGAATTGCGTTTTTGTGGTCGTCGGGATCCTTGGGCAGCAAGGCAATTTGGGCGCGCCGAGCGGCTTCCTCCAATTGAGGCTCCAATTCCGCCAACTCCTCCCGAGCCATGTCCGCCATGTCCGGATCTTGCAAAAGCTCCTTGGTGGAATCGATTTGCTGCAAAATTTTGCGATATTCCTTGGCAAGCGCGTTCAGTTCCTCCAGGTCGGCATGTTCCCGAATCAATTTGGAAAACAGCGCCGTGTCCTGAATGACTTCCGGCAAGGTAATGCGGATGGACAGTTCTTCGAATCGTCCCTCCACGGCTTCCAATTGTCGAATGATTTTTTCCTGACTGTCAAACCGCATGCGTGTTTCTCCCCGTCCATACGACGCGTTCTACGCCGTTTAAGTCCTTGATGATTCCGCCATAGGAAGCGGCGTGCAAGCCTTTTTGCATGATTGCCAACACGTCCTGGGCCTGTCCCGCGCCAACCTCCAGATAAATTAGCCCGTCATCCAGCAAATGCTGAGGCGCCTCGGATGCGATGGCGCGATAAAAATCCAGTCCGTCTTCTCCACCGTTCAACGCCAGTTCCGGTTCCATGCGCACTTCCCGCTGCAGATTGGGAATTTCCTCTGCGCTGATATAGGGAGGATTGCACACGATCAAATCAAATTTCTGATCCGCAACGGGGGAAAACAAGTTTCCATGGCGAATCGTGACCTCCGCGCCCAAACGATGCGCGTTTTTGCGGATAACCTCCACTGCTCCTGCGCTGATATCGGTCAACGTCACCTGTGCGTGGGGAACCAGCGTCTTGATGGAAAGACCCACTGCGCCGCTGCCGGCGCATAGATCCAGCACTTTCGGATCCGGCATGGTCAACAATTGCGCAATCGCGGCTTCCGCCAGCGTTTCCGTGTCCTGCCGGGGAATCAGCACTCGCTCATCCACGTAAAATTGCAAGCCCATGAAATCCGCGCGCTGCAAAATGTATTGCACCGGTTCTCCGTCTATGCGCCGTTGCAGCATTGCGTCCAATTGCGCTTTTTGGGAAGCGGCCAGGGCACGGCCCTGTTCAAATCGAAGTTCCGCACGGGTCATGTTCAGCGTGTCTTCCAGAATCCAGGCTGTATCCACGCAGGGATCCGGACAGCCGGATACCTTCAGCAATTCCGTCGCGCGTTTTTGCCATTCACCGATGGTCATGCAATTCCCCTCCGAAGATTTTTGGAGGAATTTGTCTTGCCAATGGCCGTGTTCATGGCAAGCAAGGCGACCTCCAACATTTCCGTATGTGGTTCCAAGGTGGTTAGTTCCTCCAAAGCCATGGCAGGCAGGCGAATGAGGCGGCAAAGCGTGCCGTCCTTCCGGTGAGCGTACCGGCAAATTTCCCCAAGAACCATGGCAATTCCCAGCATCAGCGCCAGGCGCAACACAACGGTTCCCAACAGGAAGGTTGTGTCCATGCGCACAAAACCGCACAGAAGCAAGGACGCAAAGGCCACCGCAAGGGAAAAAGCCGCGTCGCTGCGTCCCGTCAGGCGCGGGCAAAGCAGCGCATTTTCCATCGTAAGCGCCTTTCCGGAAAGAAGGCAGTTCAGCGCTTTGTGGCAGGCGCCATGATGCATGGCCAAACGCCGCACAAAACGCATCAGACACAGCCAGCGAACCATCGGCAGAAACATGATGGCCCGAACGATGCATGCCAGCGCGCCCGCGTCATTGGCATTCATGGTTGTCCATTGCGTCAAGGCAATGCGCACAAGCCAAGGGGACAGCACCAGGCACAGGGCGATCAACGCGACGCTCCAGATGCCCGCAAGCCAGGCGAGCAATGCATGGGAGCGCAGCTGCATTTTGCCCAATCGCAGCGGTTTGACCATTTCCTGAGCAGGCATATCCTGGCTTTGAGAGATTGCGAGCAGCAACCCGCTGATTCCGGCGATTAGGCGTTCCGCGCCGCGCAAAAATGGAATGGCGGAAAAACGCCGGAAGGATTCGGCGGGCATGACGCGCAGGGCGATGTCTCCGTTTTCCTTGCGCACGGCAATGGCGCAACGATCCTTCGTTGCGAACTTTACGCCTTCCGCTACAGGCAG
>JAQXRL010000328.1 GCA_029218505.1 Eubacteriales bacterium
ACGGTCAAAAAAGCCTGGGAAGAGCTGGAACGCCAGGGATTGATCGTTTCCATAACGGGGAAAGGCTGCTTTGTGGCGGAAATACACGCCGGAGAACTGGACGATCGCAGGGCCGACATGGCGCTGAAACGCTTGGGACAGGAAGTTGCATATTGCAAATCCTTGGGGCTGGACGAAACAGCCATTACGAACATCGTACATCAATGCTTCCACAGGCCGTGATCTTCCCGTCCGGTTCGTCTATTCGCCGCATCTGTTGTGGGAAAACAGCGTTTCCGAATCCAATGGGGGGAACGCCTTCGCTCCCGCCAAGTCATCACCACCCGCTGAGCGGGTGGCGATGACTTGGCCCGATCAGGGGGTATCGCCTGCGGGCATCCAGATTATGCCCTTCGGGAGCGCTTTTCTTCATGCTCCCCAGCGGAACCGGGGGATTTCCGTCTGTTCGCCCCGCCGTTTTTCCGACAGCCCGGTTGCCGTATCTATTGCGGCGGAAATCGAAAGTCCGGGAAGTATTCCTCCGCAAACGACACCTTGGGCGCCGTTACGCGCACTTGCGCCAAATAGGCAAAATCTCCCGCCGGAGGGTGAAACGCCATCGCGTAGGCATACAGCGCCTGACCCTGACGTTGATAGCGGCGATTGAAATTCTGATCCCCATACTGTCCATCACCCAACAGCGGATGCCCTACATGGGCAAATTGGGCGCGAATCTGATGGGTGCGCCCCGTAAGCAGTTCACATTCCATCAGAGACAGTTCGCCGCGAACCGCCAGCGTGCGATAGCGCGTAAGGGCCTCTTTTGCGCCATGTTCCGGCGCATCCAACACTTGCACGCGCTTTGCGCCTTCCGGCTTGCGAATGAAATGCTTCAGCATGCCGCTTTCCGGACGCATGCGTCCCTTTGCCACCAGCAGATACCGCTTTTCCACTTGTCTTGCGCGAATCATGGCGTCCATCGCCTTCAAGGCGGCTTCGTTTTTGGCCGCAATGACGATTCCGCCCGTGAATCGGTCAATGCGGTTGCACAACGCGGGAGAAAACGCTCCAGATGCCAGCGAATCGTATTCTCCCTTCTGATACAGATACGCCCGCACATGGTTTAACAGCGTATCCACCTTTTCTTGCCCGTCCCCATGCACCGCAAGTCCAGGGCGCTTGTCCGCCAGCAGGAAATTCTCATCCTCATACAATACGCTTAGCCGCACGCGAAAACCTGACAGAAAAGAATCCGTTCGCTTTTCTTCAAACAACGCGTCGGGGATGTACAATTGCAGTTCGTCTCCTGCCTCCAGGCGATCGTCCGGTTTCAGGTGTTTCCCGTTTCGCTTTACGCATTTTGTTCGCAAAAGCTTCTGCGCCATGGACATGGATATGGTGGGCAGCAGCTTCATCAGCCACCGGTCTACGCGCCTGCCCGCCTGATCCGCCGTCACCGTTTGTGTTCGCATGGGCACTCCTTCACAATTGAACTTCCAATTGACGGTCGAAAGGTTCCCGTTCCACCGCATGCGCGTTCTGCTCCTCCGCATCCACGCAGCCCATGGCCTGGTAAAACGCCTGTGTTTCCTTGGAAGAATGGGTGGACATGTACATCTTTTTCGCGCCAAATCCCCGGGCAATATCCATGGCCAGATGGAACATGCCTCTGCCAACGCCCATTCCACGATGATCCCGGGACACATGGATGCTGGTCAAATGCGCGTATTGGTTCCGGGATCCAAACAACGCGCGTTCCACCGAAGCAAAGCCCACCAGTTGGCCGTTTTCCCGCGCCGCAATCACCGCGCCGCCCTTCTTTCGCGTTTCCCGAAGGTACTCCACCACCTTCGCCTTGTCCTCGCTGGTCCAATCCTCCGTAAACGGCTGAGGAACCAATGTCCACGCTCCCGCAATTCTGCGCCAGCATTCCCGAACTTCCTGCCGCCGGTCGAAGCTGGACAGCATTCCCTCTTCCAGCTGCGGCAATTCCAACGTCCTGTATTCTATCATAAAAAACTCCTCCTGTCGGCACGGAATCACACATCGATTCCCTTTTTCTATTATACCGCGTTTTCTCTGTTACGTCACCCCTGAATTGGTTGCATGTTCCATCTTTTCATGCTATAATTTGCGTGAACACAAATCACCACGCGACAGGAGGCAAGAATGTCAAAAAAAATCCCCACCCGCAGAAATTCCCGCGCCGAAAGGAGACGGCGCAAATACAGGCGGGAACGCATCATACTTTGCATATTGACCATGGCAGTAATTTGCGGCTCCGTCATTTTTTGGATCTCTCAAAATTATGTTCTTCTGGGAAACAGCTTTATCTCCCGAGACACAATGGTGCTCGATTTGCAGGGAAAGAACCTGCGCAGCATCTCTTCCTTGCGAAACGTGCGGAATCTGCGCAGCGTGGATCTGCGCGGAAATCCGATTTCCATGAAGCAATGCCAGGCATTTCTGGAATCGCACCCCAACTGTGAAATCGTTTGGGATGTTCCCCTTCTGGGCGAACGGTACGCAAGCACATCTACGCAGTTAGACTTCACGACATTGTCTTATACATCCGATGATACAGCAGAAATTGCGCAAGCGCTTTCATTTTTCCCGAATCTTTCCCAAGTAGACATGCGAAACTGTCCGCTTTCCCGGAAGGAAATGCAGCAAATTTTCGCCGAAAACCCGCAGGTGCAGTTCTTGTGGGATTTCGATGTATTGGGACAGCGGCATGTTTCCACGGAAACCTCCATCGACCTTTCCGGGACGGAAATTCCCGACGAGGCGGAACTTTTGGAGACTCTAGCCTGTTTTGACCATCTGGAAAGCGCAAACCTCATGGGCTGCGGCCTGAGCATGGATTGCATGAAGGCTTTGCGCATTGCCATGCCGGAAACATCCTTTGCATGGGACTTTTCTCTGTTCGGCGTAACGACATCCACCGAAAAAACCACGCTCAACCTGTCGGGACGCAGCATTTCTCCGGAAGATTTGCAAACCCTGCGGGATGGAATTTTCCTGCTGCCGGAACTGAAAACCCTGGATATGTGCGATTGCGGCCTGTCCAACGAAACCATGGCGGCGCTGCGGCAGGAATATCCCGACATCAAAGTCGTGTGGCGCGTCTATTTTGCGGATTGGTCCGTGCGCACGGACGCATCCGCGTTTTCCACGAACATCAATTCTTCCGCGCCCCGCTATACCTCGCAGGACTTTGACGTTCTGAAGTACTGCACGGATCTCATGTCTCTGGATCTGGGACACCAGGCCGTGGACGACCTTTCCTTCCTTCAAGACATGGTCAATCTGCGCATTTTGATTCTGGTGGACAACAAAATTTCCGATATTTCCATGCTTGCGAATTTGACACAGTTGGAATACGTGGAATTGTTTCTCAACGACATTGTGGATATTTCGCCCTTGTCCGGCCTGGAAAACCTCATCGATCTGAACCTGTACGGATGCTTTATTGAGGATGCGACGCCCCTATACGGGCTGCAAAAACTGGAACGGCTGTGGATTGCCCGCAACGAGTTGGAACGGGATCAGCGCAAAGCCCTGGAAAAAGCGCTGCCCAATTGCGAAGTGAACTTCACGGCGGATTCCGCTACCTCGGAAGGCTGGCGCAGGCATCCCCGGTATACCGACCTGTTGGAAATCATTCAAACCAATGTATGGCATGACTGGACGGAGGAGGAAGCATCGAAATGATGGAATATGCACGGCTTCCCGGCGTACGCAACAAGGCGTCCTTGCTTCTGCTGGGCTGCGCAACCAACGACATGATGCAGGGCCGCGACGCCAGTTTTTCCGTGCTGGACGCCGCCATGGACGCCGGCATCAACGCCCTGGACACCGCCCGGGTATATGGCGAAAGCGAAGCGCTGCTGGGGCGCTGGATGCGCGCGCGGCACAATCGCGACCGTCTTGTGTTGGTTTCAAAGGGCTGTCATCCCCTGGATATTTCCTGGGAAAACCCTGCGGGAATCAGTCGTTTGAACGCCGCTTCCCTGCGTGAAGACCTGGAAGCTTCCTTCCGTTTGCTGGACACGGATTATATCGATGTCTATTTGCTGCACCGGGATGACCCCCGTCAAGATCTTCTGCCGGTTCTGGAAGTGTTGCACGAATACGTAATTCGGGGAAAAATCGGCGCCATTGGCGGTTCCAATTGGACGCATGCCCGCATAGAGGAAATAAACGCGCTGGCGCGGCGCAATGGCTTGACGCCGTTTTCCGTATCCAGCCCCAATTTCAGCCTGGCGGTTCAGGCAAAGGATTGCTGGCATGGCGGCGTCAACATTTCCGGGCCGGGAAACGCCGACGCCCGGGCATGGTATGCCCGCGAAGGCATGCCTGTCATCGCCTATGCCGGACTGGGCCACGGTTTTTTCAGCGGCAAAGTCCACAGCAACGACCCCCATTCTCAAAAATGCCTGGATTCGTTTGGTCAATCCGGCTTCTGCACGCCGGAAAACCTTCAGCGTCTGGCGAGAGCCGAAGCGCTTTCCGCGGAAAAACGCTGCACCGTGCCGCAGCTTGCGCTGGCATGGTTGCTGCATCAGCCCTTTCTCACCTTGCCCGTCGTGGGCACCAGCCGCCCTCAAGGCGTCATAGACAGCGCGCGCGCCTTGGAAATCCCCCTAACCGACGCGGAATGCGCCTGGTTAAACCTGGAAAGCGAGGAACGATGATGAATTTACAGGAATCACTTGCTGCGCTGGATCGCTATCAGCGCAAGACCATTGCCTACCGTCATGCTTTGGACATGATATATTATGATGGCGTAACCGTCGCGCCCGAGGGAAGCGCCGCCAATCGCGGCGAGAGCATGTCCATCCTCAGCGAAGAACTATATGCGCTTACAACCTCGCCACAGGTCAAGGATTTGTTGGATTCCCTTTGGGAACAGCGAAACGCATTGGATGAAGCACATTTTCGCATGGTGTTTCTTTTGCGCAAATCTCAAGCGGAAATGGAAAAAATTCCTGTGGACGAATATGTGGCTTACCAGAAACTGGTGAACGAATCCGAAGCCGTATGGCATCGCGCCAAGCAGGAAAACGATTTTGCGTCGCTTGTTCCATATCTTGACCGCATTGTGCATGCGCAACGGCGCTTTGCCGGTTATGTAAAGCCGGGAATGGATCCCTATGACTATTGTCTGGACAATTATGAAGAAGGGCTGCGCCGCGATGCATGTGACGCATTTTTCACGATGCTTCGGGCAGAACTGGTTCCGCAAATACACAAAGTTTGTGCATCCTCCCATAAGCCAGACACCTCGCTTTTGCACATCCATGCGCCCATCGAAAAGCAGCGCCTTCTGTCCGATGCCCTGATGAATGTCCTCGGCATGGACTTGCGGCACTGTGCCCTTGGTGAAACGGAGCACCCGTTCACCACAGGATTCACCAAATACGACGCGCGCATCACCACCCATTATTACGAAGACAATTTTTCTTCCTCCATGTTCAGCGTGGTGCATGAATGTGGTCATGCGCTGTACGACATGGGCGTTCGCGATGAATTTGCCTATACATGTTTGGGCAGCGGCGTTTCCATGGCCGTACACGAAAGCCAATCGCGCTTTTTCGAAAACATCATTGGCCGCAGCCGCGCTTTCATTTCGCACATGGCGCCCAAGCTGCGCGAATTGTTCCCGGAACTGGCCCACGCCAGCAACGAGGCCCTGTATGGCGCCTTCAACGAAAGTCATCCTTCCTTCATTCGCACCGAGGCGGATGAATTGACATATTGCCTGCACATTATGGTGCGCTACGAACTGGAAAAAGCCTTGTTCGACGGACGGATTTCCGCCGCTGATCTGCCTCGGGAATGGAACCGGCTATACCGCGAATACCTGGAAATCGACGTTCCAGACGACCGTCAGGGCGTTCTGCAGGACTCGCATTGGTTTGGCGGTCTGTTCGGATACTTTCCTTCCTATGCGCTGGGCTCCGCTTACGGCGCGCAGCTGCTGAAGAAGATGGAGGAGACAACGGATGTGTTCGGACAGGTTGCTTTGGGAAATCTGGCGCCTGTTCGGGACTGGTTTCAGGAGCACATCTGGCAGTATGGCCAATTGTACGCGCCCAAAGCCCTGATGGAGCAGGCCTTTGGCGGCCCCTTCGACCCATCCCTGTATGTGGACTACCTAACGCGCAAATATACGGATCTCTATGCCCTGTAAACGCAAAGCGCCGGCCAGCAGACGCAGCGCATCTTCCGGCCGGCGTTTCCTTGTTCGCCGAAGAGACGTAAAAAAGCCAATTGAATGGGGACATGCAGAAAAGGTTTTTGCAAAAGGCATGGAACCGCATCGCAGATGTGAATTCACGCTGAATCGAGAGATGCCAAGAGCGCACCATACAGAAGATAGCAGGATTTCATGGCATATCCTTTCTGCCCGGATAGGCGCCGGCCCAGCCGCCGCGGGGCTTGCGGAATGCGAACGGAAGAAGAACGCTTGATTACTTCCGGCGAATGTGGTACAATCAAGGCGGTCGGGGTAAGGCTCCCGGCTCGCCTTTCGTGGGTGTTGGGTCAGCGGTCTTTGGTAGGGGCGCTGGCCTATAATGAGGAACACGGCAGCGGGTTGCCAT
>JAQXRL010000329.1 GCA_029218505.1 Eubacteriales bacterium
TTTCCATTGCTTGAATGAACGGCTCTTGACTACATCGCTGATGACGCCAAAGCCAAGTCCTCCAAATACAATCAACAGAAGAACAACCAGATTCATCAGCGGGTCGGTTGCGTATTGAACCAGACTGTTTCCAAACAAATCAAACCCCGCGTTGCAAAACGCGGACACTGCGTGGAATATCGCAAAGAAAATCCCGTCGCCCGGGCCGTATTGGGGAATGGTTCGAATGGCGAGAAGCGCCGCGCCCACAAATTCCATGGTGAAGGTGCTGACGGCCACCCAGCGAATCAGGCGCACCATTCCGCCGGGTCCATTTTCGTTCATGGATTCCTGAATCAGCATTCTTTCCCGCAAGGTAATCTTCCTGCCAAGCAGCATAAACAGCAGGGTTGCAATGGTCATCAGCCCAAGGCCGCCGCATTGAATGAGCAGCATCAATACGACATGGCCGAACCTTGAAAAATCCGCGCTGGTATTCAGGACGACCAATCCGGTAACGCACACCGCAGAGGTGGCCGTAAACAGGGCGTCAAATGCGCCGATACTGTTTCCGGAAGCGGAGGCCGCCGGCAAAGCCAGCAGAACCGTGCCCACGAAAATCAACGCGGCAAAGCTCAGGGCAATGGCCCGCGTAGGACTTTGCAGCAGCCGTTCCACCCATTTTCCCGTTTTTTTTACATGCACGCAGAAATCCTCTCAATCTGCACCATATCATACAATGCCCTGTATGTGGCGCGTTCAAACACTTTCGCGCCCTCGGTCATACATTTGGCCGTAGCGCAAGCGACGCCCATTCGGAAGCTTTCCTCCAACGAATTTTCGCCCAGGAAGCCGGAAACCAATCCGGCAATCATCGAATCCCCGGCGCCCACCGTGGATTTTACCGCGACGTCCATTCGGGGCGCGTACAGGCTTTCGGAGCCATCCGTAATCATTGCGCCGTCTTCGCCCAAAGACACTGCGACAACGGCCACGCCCATGTCAATATAGCGCATGGCGGCGTCTCGAATGTCCTGCAGCGTCGGCAACGGCCGGTCTGCCATCAATTGCAATTCATAACGGTTTGGCTTGATCAAAAAAGGCTTTGCCGCCACGCCCATTTTCAGGCGTTCGCCATCCGCATCCAGCACGCAACGACAGCCCAGGCCTTCCACGGCGGAAATCAGCTGCGCATAATAATCCACAGGACATTGGGGCGGCAGCGAACCGGAGAGAATGAGAAAATCCGTGTTTTCCGCGTGTTCCAATACCATATGCGTCATTCGTTCCAATGCTTCCGGCGTAACGCGTTGACCGGATTCGTTTAATTCGGTAATGACGCCGGCGGAACGATCCAACACTTTTACGTTGGTGCGGGCGGAACCGTCGCACCAGACGAAATCGTAAACCGTTCCGTTGGCGATCAGTTTTTTTTCAAAAATCGCGGCGCTGTTTTTGAACATGAAGCCGATGCATTCCGAATCCAACCCCAATTGCGAAACGGCAAGCGCGACATTGATGCCTTTTCCGCCCGCATCCTCCCGAACGTCCAATACGCGGTTGAGTCCGCCATAGACGAAATTGTCTACGCTAATGGTGCGATCCACGCTGGGATTTAAGGAAATGGTGGTAATCATTGCTGCCTCCGCAAATCTTATGAGAATATTCTTTGATTACTCCACGCTATACAAAATTTCGCTGTAACCGGGATACGGCCAGTGCTTTGCGTCGGTGATCAGTTCCGCCGCGTCCACTTCGTCTCTCAACGCGCGCATGGCGGGCAAGACACCGTCGCGGCATCGGAACGCCGCCTGGGCAATATCGCCGTGGACGGGAATGTCCGAAGCAACTTCGTCCAAAGCATCCGTCAGCTGGCGAATGCACTCGGCATGGCTGGACAATTCCTCAATCACAACCCGTTCGCAGTCAAAGGACAGCCCGATGGCCTGCTTTTGCACGGCAACCTGCGCCAATTCCCCAGAATAGCGAATGATGGCGGGCAAAATATCCCGGCGAACCATATCCAGCATGGTCAGCGCTTCGATGTGAATCACTTTGGCGTAATTATCCAGCAAAATGTCCCGGCGCGATGCCAGTTCTTCCCGGGTAAAGATTCCGTGCTTTTCAAACAACACCACGTTTTTCTCGTCGGTAAAATGCGGAATCGCGTCTGCGGCGGTTTTGAAATTGAGCAGCCCCCGCCGCTGCGCTTCTTCACGCCATTGCAGCGAATAATTGTTGCCGTCAAAAAGAATGCGCGCATGCGCCCGGAAGGTTTTGCGAAGCAACTCCCACACGGCTACTTCCAGATTTTCCTGCCCCTCCAATTCGTCCGCAAAGGAAGCCAGCGCGTCCGCTACAATGGTGTTCAAAATGATGTTTGGCCCGGCGATGGACAAGGAGGCGCCCACGGAGCGAAACTCAAACTTATTGCCGGTGAAGGCGAATGGAGAGGTGCGGTTCCGGTCCGCCGTATCCTTATGGAATACGGGAATTCGCGTCACGCCTGTTTCCATGGAGGCGCGCTTCAGTTGCGCATAGGTCTCGTTATGGCATACCGCTTCGATGATGCCGGAGAGCTCTTCGCCTACGTACATGGACATGATTGCCGGCGGAGCTTCGTCT